>JASJKW010000350.1:0-3191 GCA_037621305.1 Pseudomonas sp. | reverse complement strand
GCCCTCACCCGCAAGCAGTTGCTGGTCCTGGAGCGCATGGCCAAGGGTGAATCCAACAAGCAGATCGCCTATCATCTGGACATTGCCGAAACCACGGTCAAGGCGCATGTGTCGGCGATCCTGCGCAAACTCAACGTGAGCAATCGGGTTCAGGCGATTCTTTCCGCCGTTGATGTGGACTTCAGCGCCTATCTCAGACGCTGACGCGTTACAGCGCTGTGGGCGCCAGCATATGGCTCATGGCGGCCTTCAGCTTCATCGGTTTGACCGGTTTGTGCATCAGCATGTGCCCCAGCTCCCGTACCTGTTGTTTCAATTCGCTGCTGTAGTTGGCGGTGATCAGCAACACCGGCAGCGGCATAGCCCGGCAGACGTTGATCGCCGCGGCAACATCCACGCCGTTGACGCCATTGTCCAGGTGGTAATCGGCCAGCAGCAGATCCGCTGTGGCCCGAAAGCCATCCACCTGGCTAGCCAGGTCATCGGCTGACAGCGCCGTGATCACCTGGCACTCCCAGTTCTCTAGCAAGGTGCGCATGGCCGCGCAGATGGACGGGTCATTATCCAGTACCCAGATACGTGCGCCGCGCAAGTGCTCGCCAATACTGGCCGGCATACTGAGCTGCGTAGCGGTGGCTGGATCGCGCCTGCCATAGGGCAGCTCGACGGAGAACACCGACCCCCTGCCCTCGACCGAACGCACCCGGATGTAATGTCCCAGCATGCGCGCGACCTTATCGGCGATGGCCAATCCCAGGCCGAGCCCCTGATCCCGAGCTTGGCTGGCAGGCTGAATGCGCTTGAATTCCTGGAAGATCTCTTCCAGCTTGCCCTGGGCAATGCCCATTCCGGTATCCCAGACTTCGATGCGCAGCCCCCGAGCATGCCGTCGACAACCCAGCAACACCCGGCCATGCTGCGTATAGCGAACTGCATTGGTCAGGAAATTGCGCAGAATACGCGCCAGCAACTGCACATCGCTGTGCACTACGCATTGGCTGCCGACAAAACGGAACTGCAACTGCTGACTGGCGCAGACCTGCCGGTATTCATTGGCCAGGTTATCCAGCAGGTCAGCGATATTGAAGGAACCCACTTCGGGCCTGATCACGCCGGCATCGAGTTTGGATATGTCCACCAGGGTGCCGAGCAGGTTCTCGACATCTTCCAGGGACTGATTGATCTGCCTGGCCAGCGTGCTACTCGCCGGCGGCATCGAATGCTCAAGCAAGGCCCCGGTGAACAGGCGCGCGGCGTTCAGCGGCTGCAACAGGTCATGGCTGACCGCAGCGAGAAACTTGGTCTTCGACAGGTTGGCCTGCTCGGCTTCATGCTTGGCGTCGTGCAAACGCGCCTCCGCCCTAGCCCGCTCATCGATTTCCTGACGCAACTGGTCATTGACGCTGGTCAACTCCCGGGTGCGCTCGCGCACCCGTTGTTCCAGATGCTGGTAGGCCTGATGCAAGGCTTCAGCGCTACGCTGACGCTCGGTGACATCGCGAATCAGCACGAACAGGCCAGTCACCTCACCATCGGCGTTGCGGTTGGGTACATAGGAACGTAGCAGGTAGCGCTCATCACCCTGAAGGTTGCGTTCGGCAAACTCGAAACTCACGCTTTCGCCCGTGAAGGCCCGTTCGATATAGGGCTCCAGACGAGCGAACTGCTCCGTGTCATGCACATGTATCATGCTTTGCCCGAGGATGTTGCCGCGTTGCCAGCCGTACCATTCGTCATACATCCGGTTGGTGAACTGATAGCTCAGGTCCTGCTCAACATAGGCGATCATGGCCGGCAACTGGTCGGTGATCAGACGTACCCAGCGTTCGCTTTCCAGCAGCGCCTTCGCATACAGGTCGCGCTCGGTGATATCGGTGTAGGTATTGACGAAGCCGCCGACCGGCATCGGGTGGCTGCGCATTTCCAGCACCCGGCCATTGTCCAGGTGCTGTTCATGCGTCAGCTCTGGCTGACCTGCTACGTTGTGGCTGTCGGGCGTGAATAGCTCCAGTTCGCTGTCCTCCAGCACTTCGGCAAAGGGCCGGTGCGGCTGTATCGGAGCCAGCCCGGCCAGTTCCAGGAAGCGATAGTTCCAGAGTTCCAACCCGCCATGCTCGTTGATCACGGCAACGCCCTGGGACAGACTGTCCACGGTACGCTGCAGCAGTCGCGTCTTCTGCGCCAGGGCCTGTTCCCGGCGGGCTGTCTCGGAGTTCTTCAGATCGGTGATATCGGTATAGAGAATGACCAATCCGCCCTCCCTGGTCGGGCGCTCACGGACCTGGACCCAGCGCTTGTTGCGCATACGGTACAGCATATGCCCATCAGTGCCGGCTTCCATGTCCATCACCAACCCGGTTGCGGTCGCCAGGCGCTTGAGTTCCTCCAGCCGCACCCCTTCACGCAGCCGCACCCGGGTGCCATGCCAGAAGCGCGCATAATGACTGTTGAACAGCACCGCACGTTTATCCTTGTCGAACAGCACTACCCCGTCATTCATGCTTTCGATGGCATCTGCCAGGTGATGCCGGGCGGTTTCCGCCCGCGCCCGCGCCTCGTTGAGCAGCCGGTTGCTGGCTTGCAGCTCGGCCATGGTCTCGTTCAATGCCTGGGTACGCTCGCGCACCTGCTCGGCCAGCTCTACCGAATGCTGGAAAGCCGCGTAACCCTCGGTACGCGGGTTGGCAATCGACTCGACGCGCTCGATCAACGCCGCATTGATCCGCCGCAGCTTATTGTTGGCGGCGCGCAGAGCCTGCAGTTCGTCGCGATCGGCCTGCGCGCTCGCTTCAGTGCGGGTAGGCAAAGACCACCCCGGTGAAGGTCTGATTGATGTGCATGCCATTGAATTGTTCGCCGTAGGTATTGAAACCTATCACCGCATTGCTGGCCATGTAGCTGGCCAGTTCATCATCATCCCCCAGCAGCTCCGCTTCCAGTCGGCGCAACACACAGTCGCAGGCGATCATGAGTACCGGCTCGCCCAGGCGCTGGCGCAATTGCGCCATCTGCTGCTGCAGGTCCGGCAGCAATGGTCGCGAGGCCATTGCGGTCAGCACGATGCCGGTATCCACTGCGCAATAGAAAGTCAAACTGCCATCGCGGTTGACCCGCTGGATGGAGCGCACATAGAACTGGTCACGAATCCGCACCGCCAGTGCGTTCAGCGCGAAGGTAGCGGTACTCAGCTG
>JASJKW010000349.1:0-3719 GCA_037621305.1 Pseudomonas sp. | reverse complement strand
AACACTTTTGTATGGAGGAAGCATATACGGCTTCGCTAGCGAGATCGATCTGGCAAGCCCGACGCGCGAAGCTGCTCAGCTGAACGTGGAGTTGTATACGTAAACTGCTGATCAGCAGACAGTAAGATGAGAAAAGCACCTCAACATCTAGCTGTCACTTCCAGTGAATCCTCCAGGAAATACCATTTAGCTTACGTCCCATAATGGCGACTCCTTGCTCATCCAGCTAGGGCACATACGGTGGCCTCACCGCCTCTAAGCGGCCGGACATGAGTAACCGGCTTTACGTTTACACCATGGATCCAAACGCTAACCAGCTAGCTAATACAGGATGCAGCGGGCCATGCTTATCTGCCACTAAAGCCAGCTCCTCTCTGCAGCGCATCTGCACCTGCCCCTCCAGTTCGATGACTTGAGCCGTAGGATAATGCCTCAGCAGAGCTTTAGCTTGGCGTCGGGTAGATTCAGGAATATCCATATCCTCCGCCAACTCTCGCAAAAATTCATAGGTCCCGATTAAGCTCTGGTTACGCTCGTAAGGTGTCGTCATCACATGGTCCTCATGCTAGCTAGAAAGGATGATATCCAGCATACCCGCTCCAGCTTGCATATAGGACCATGAGGCTCAAAAACAAGCCAATAGTAGCTCTCGGTAATGCCGTGAGAAACTGATTTGATAGGTAGGCTCGTCTGAAGCAGTAACCAGCTCGAAACCTGGCGTGTGATCTGGCGAATTACGCTGGAGGCTGTCATTTTCTTTCGCCTCGCTGACGCTTGTATGAACCGAAAAAGGATCTTCGATCGAGGGCGCATTCAGTAGCAGTTGGTTCAAAACCGCGAGGTCTTCTGGCAGATCTTCTGCTATCCGCTCTGCATAGCTCTGTAATGTCGGTTCAGCCAGCATGAATAGCCAGGCCTGCTCATCAACTTCAGATAAACGCCTAAGAATTCTTCCCAGCACCTGCCGGTAATGAAGCTCTGTTCGGATTCGACTCAGATAGCAACACACCTGTAAACGGGGGATGTCTGTTCCCTCGCTAATCATCCCTACTGCGACGATCCAGCGGCAGTCGCTATGCCTGAAAGCATTGATTATTTCTTGAGCGTTCGTTGACCGGCGTTTCATCCGCGTGCAGCACGCCATGCTCCAGCACCGCCATTCTCAGTGCATCGACCAGTGTGTGCAGTTGTACGCCGCAGGCGCCTACCCATTGGGCCAGTGTAGAACGCGCAATGGTGAGGCCGGCGCGATCAAAGATGCGCTCCTGGCGATACAGCGGCAGATGATCGGCGTATTTGGCGACCAGTACCTGGGCCAGCAGGCCGGCGGTCGGGATGCCCTTGTCGATGACCTGTGCCGGAACCGGCGCCTGGGTCAGGATACCGCACTGGTTGCAGGCCCACTTGCCACGGATATGGCGTTCAACGGTGACATATGAGATGACCCTTAGACTGCGGGTTCTGCCGTGGAGGTCATAGGATGAAATATTGGGGGGCACCCTGATCGGTGATGTCGCTGGGGCACTTTATGAATTCGCACAGCCTGTGTCTTCTGAACGATTTACGTAACGGTTTGCCATCACCGACGGTTCACTATGCAGGGGAGGCTTAGGCCAGCGGCTCTGCTCAACTTAGGTTGGGGTAAGTACGGCCACTTCGGTTGCTCAGCAATTTCCGTCGCTTATTCTGGGTGAGTAATGGTTATCGAAAAGGGAGTACGATATGAAACTGGAAAATGGGCACACTGAGTTTTCCCCTTGGGCGGTGTCGGGCGCATATACTGTACAGCTGTAATCCTGCGTGTTATGCGGATCTATGTTTAATGACTTTTTGGGAGAGCAGCGATGAAGATTCGTGGGCGAATCGAAGTTGACACTGTTACTAATGTTTTGTGTGATGTATGCGATAGTTCCACTCTCCTTGAAAGCGGTGGTCTCCACTACGGTTACCTCAAGGCTTGCTGGGGTTATGGCACTAAGCACGATGGGGAGCGTTATGAGGTGCATCTCTGTGAAGGCTGCTTCTTCAAAACGATTGCTTATCTCAAGCAGGAGCGGCGGAACGATAATTTGTTTGATGACCGAGCAGCCAACAGCAATGAGCGTTTTGGTTTGATCGCAAAGAATGTTTTTTGGGGCGACGAGTAGCACAGGTAGGCGGTTTCGGTGGGTCCGTGTTGTTGGTAACAATACGCAATGCTTATTATGGATACCTCGTAGGGTTCCTTTATTGTTTAGCATGGATATGGCTGTGGCTGACACTGTAATTATTGTATCGACGCTCACTGATCGAGATCAAACAACCGTGCCGGAAGCGGTGCGTCGAGCCCTGCAACTGAGTAGGGGTGACAAAATAAACTACAAATTTCGAGCTAGTGGAGAAGTGGTGTTGAGCCGCGCTGAAGCAAACGATGACGATCCCATTATTGACCATTTCATCAAGTTTTTGGGGAGCGACATTAGTAAGCGCCGCCACCATCTTCAGACCTTGGATGCAGGTTTCGTAAGGGACATCCAGTCTTTGGTGGAAGGAGTTGAAATAGATCTGAATGCTCCATTGTTGAGAGAAGATGACTGAGTTGTACCGGTAGACGGAGGCCGCTCTAAAGTCAGACATTGACCGGCCCCTTCTGGCCGGTTGCGACCGGTGGCCACTGGCAGGTGGTCGGTTGGTGTCCGTAGAGGCGGCATTTCGTGTATCCTCTATTCGCTTGCTCCGAGAATTTGTTGGCATAAAGCCTCCCCTTGGAGACACCTGAAAGCCCGCCTTAATGGCGGGCTTTTTTGTATTGCGCTATACGGGCCGGCGAAGGACGCCTATCGTAACCGTCCGGCCATCACAGATTGATAGCCGGCTTTCAATTATGAGGCAGTAACTCGTCGATGGCGCTGTTCTTCTGCGTCGGCAGTCGACTCAGCACATCTTTCAGATAGGCATAGGGATCCTGCCCGTTCAGTTTTGCGGACTGAATCAGGGTCATGATGGCGGCAGCGCGCTGGCCACTGCGTAGCGATCCGGCGAACAGCCAGTTGGAGCGGCCCAGTGCCCAAGGTCGGATCTGGTTCTCGACCCAGTTGTTGTCGATCGGCACAGCACCATCGTCCAGATAACGCGTCAGTGCTGCCCAGCGCTTCAGGCTGTAATCCAGAGCTTTGGCTGTTCCTGATCCATCTGGCACTTTTTGCCGTTGGGCCAGCATCCATTTATGCAGCGTTTCGGCAATGGGTTTGGCTTGCGTAGCCCTTATGATCTGGCGCTGTTCTGGTGTCAGGTCCTTGGCTTCGCGCTCGACCTGGTACAGCAGCTTGATGTACTCAAGAGCCTGCTCGGCCAGCGTACTCTGATTGGCGACGTGCAGGTCGTAGAACTTGCTCGCCGCGCCAGGCTTCGCCCGAGTGGAACTTGCCCCGGTTCAGTCGGCGGGCACACAGCCAGATACCCAGGCCATCATGGACCAGCACCTTCATACGGTTGGCCCGCTTGTTGGCAAACAGGTAGGCGCAATGGGGTCTGGCCGAGCCAAACACCTGGACCACCCGCGCCAGTGCCGTATCCGGACCGGCGCGCATATCCAGCGGTTCGGTCGCCAGCCAGACCTCATCAATGCGGATCTTCCCAGTAGATCCCGCAACTTCACGTCTCTATGATGGCCCTGCTCAGAGGGCCATTGCACGTCAACCGAACAACCATCGCGGGGTATTTCTTTGCTGATGGCATTA
>JASJKW010000348.1:0-2565 GCA_037621305.1 Pseudomonas sp. | reverse complement strand
CCGAGGAGGTACGCGAAGCGCGCGCTCTGGTGCTGGGCAATTCGCTAGCGGCCGACTTCGAGGTCCTGTGCCAGGCGTTATTGCGCCTGGCACGCCGCAGCCTGCGCACCCGGGATCTGACACTGGGCGCGATACGCCGCGCCTTGCGGGCGCTGATAGTGCATTACCCGGTCTATCGCACCTACACCAATGTATGCGCACGCTCGGCCACTGATCGGCATTTCTTCGACCGCGCCCTTGCCGGAGCACGCACGGAGCTGAGCCGCAACGACTGGCCCGTGCTGGAACAGATCGACCACTGGCTGGGCGGCGAGCCGCTGCATGTCAGCCCGCCGGGACCGAAACGCCGCTTCCAGCAGCGCCTTCTGGCCCGCTTCCACCAATTGACCTCGCCGGTGGCCGCCAAGGCCGTCGAAGATACCGCCTGCTACCGCTCGGCCATCCTGCTATCGCGCAATGATGTCGGATTCGACCCCCAGCGTTTCAGTGCCAGTGTGGACTGGTTTCACAGTCAGTGCAGTGAACAGGCCAGGCGTTTTCCGCAGGGCATGTTGACCACCGCCACCCATGACCACAAACGCGGCGAAGATGCCCGCGCCAGGCTTGCCGTGGTCAGCGAACATGCGCCCTGGTTCAGCATTCAGGTACGTTTCTGGCGCAATCTGGCGGAGCCATTGCGGTCCGTGGTTCACGATCAGCCAGCACCTGCGCCAGCCGATGAACTGATGCTTTATCAGACACTGTTCAGCGGCTGGCCGCTGGGTCTGAGTGCCGACGACAGCGCTGGCTGCGCGGCCTTCGCCGAACGTGTCCAGGCCTGGCAAACCAAGGCTTTGCGTGAAGCCAAGCTGCGCAGCAGCTGGGCCGCCCCGGACAATGCTTATGAGGAGGCATGCCACAGCTTCCTGCAACGTCTGATGACCGGGCGCGAGGCGGTCGAGCTGCGGCGCGCGCTGGTGCATGCCGTGGAACTGGCCGCCTGCAATGGCGCATTGAACAGTTTGAGCCAATGTCTGCTGCGCATGACCGCACCCGGCGTACCCGACCTGTATCAGGGTTGCGAGTACTGGGACTTCAGTCTGGTCGATCCCGACAACCGCCGGCCGGTGGATTACGCCCTGCGCCAGCAAAGCCTGGAACACAGCGATACCTTCACTGACCTGCTGCGCCGGTGGCACGACGGGCATATCAAACAATGGTTGATCGCCAGACTATTGAATGCCCGGCGCCGCCAGCCCGCGTTGTTCCGCCAGGGCAGTTACCAGCCTCTCACCGTGCAGGGTCCCCATGCCGATCGGCTGATCGCCTTCTGTCGGCGCCATGGCGATCAGCTGGCCGTTTGTATCGCCCCGCGCCTCGCCGCCCCCTTGCTCGGCGACAGTGATCTGCCACTGATTCCGTCGCAGCGCTGGGACGACACCCTGATTGATCTTCCCGCAACCTATCTGACCAGTGCTCTGACCGGAGAGGCCGTCGCCAGCGGGCCTGCCGTACCGGTGAGTGAGTTGCTGTCCGCCGTCCCCGTGAATCTTCTCGTGACCACCCCGCACCAGGAATCCACACCATGACCAAAGGCGAACAACGCATCCGTGAACTCGCCCCCCAGATCATGCAGACCTCTCGGATCGCCGAGGGCAAGCCCTTCCCGCTTGGCGCCACCTGGGATGGTCTGGGTGTGAACTTTGCGCTGTTTTCCGCGCATGCCACCCGAGTGGAGCTCTGTTTGTTCGACAGCCAGGGCAAGCAGGAACTGGAGCGTATCGAACTGCCCGAATATACCAACGAGATCTGGCACGGCTATCTGCCTGACGCCCACCCAGGGATGGTCTACGGCTATCGCGTACACGGCCCCTACGAACCCGATGCCGGGCACCGCTTCAATCCCAACAAGCTGTTGATCGATCCCTACGCCCGACAGCTGGTTGGCGAAATCACATGGTCGGACCGGCTGTTCGGCTACACCCTCGGCTCGCCCGATGCCGACCTCAGTTTCGATGACCGCGACAGCGCTGCCCATATACCCAAGGCCAAGGTCATCGACCCGGCATTCACCTGGGGGCGGCATGCTCGTCGTCACACGCCCTGGGATGAAACCATCATCTACGAAACCCACGTGCGCGGCCTGAGCATGACCCATCCCGCCGTGCCCCAAGCGGTGCGTGGCACCTTTGCCGGACTCAAGCATCCCGAATTGCTCAGGCACATCCGCTCACTCGGCGTTACCAGTATCGAGCTGCTGCCGGTGCACGCCTTCGCCAATGATCAGCACCTGCTCGACAAGCAACTGAGCAACTACTGGGGCTACAACAGCATCGCCTTCTTCGCCCCACACCCGACCTATCTGGCGACCGGAAATATAAATGAATTCAAGGAGATGGTCGCTCACCTGCACGCCGCAGGGCTGGAGTTGATCATGGATGTGGTCTACAACCACACCGCCGAAGGCAATGAGCGGGGCCCAACGCGGTCCATGCGTGGCATAGACAACGCCACCTATTACCGGCTGAGGCCCGATGAGAAGCGCTACTACATCCACGACTCGGGCACCGGCAACACATTGGATCT
>JASJKW010000347.1:0-6278 GCA_037621305.1 Pseudomonas sp. | reverse complement strand
CCTGGCGATAACGTCAAACTGGACGTTACGCTGATCGCTCCGATCGCCATGGAAGACGGCCTGCGCTTCGCGATTCGCGAAGGTGGTCGTACCGTTGGTGCCGGCGTGGTTGCCAAGATCATTGCTTAATTAGTAATTGATCTTGAACTGTTGAGCCGGTATCATTACCGGCTCAACTGCGATTACAGGCCAGTAGCTCAATTGGCAGAGCGGCGGTCTCCAAAACCGCAGGTTGGGGGTTCGATTCCCTCCTGGCCTGCCAGATTATCTGGCAAAGACAAAACAGGATTTTACGATTGATGAGCACCAAGGCAGAGACTAACGACGGCCGCTTAGATGTCCTTAAGTGGATCGCCGTAGCTATACTCGTTTTTGTCGGCGTATACGGTAATCATTATTTCGCAGCCGAATCTGTTTTGTATCGTGCCGTAGCGCTGGTTGCGCTCGGCCTGGTGGCGGGCTTTGTGGCCCTGCAAACCGAAAAAGGCAAGGCCTTCTGGGCGCTTCTCAAAGAGGCGCGTATCGAGATTCGGAAGGTCGTCTGGCCAACTCGTGCGGAAACCACTCAGACAACGCTGATCGTTGTGGCAGTTGTCCTGGTCATGGCCCTGATCCTGTGGGGGCTCGATACCCTCCTGGGTTGGATTATTTCTAAGTTCATTGGCTAAAGGGTGCTCCGTGTCTAAGCGTTGGTACGTCATACATGCATACTCCGGTTTTGAAAAGCATGTAATGCGCTCGCTCCAGGAGCGTGTGAAGCTGGCCGGAATGGAAGAGCAGTTCGGTGACATCCTTGTGCCCACTGAAGAAGTAGTGGAAATGCGCAACGGACAGAAGCGCAAGAGTGAGCGTAAGTTCTTCCCGGGCTATGTTCTGGTTCAGATGGAAATGAACGAAGGAACCTGGCACCTGGTCAAGGACACCTCTCGCGTACTGGGCTTTATCGGTGGTACTGCCGATAAGCCGGCGCCGATCACCGACCGCGAAGCAGAAGCTATCCTGCGCCGTGTGGCCGATGGTAGTGACAAGCCCAAGCCGAAGACACTGTTCGAGCCGGGTGAGGTGGTCAGGGTTACTGACGGCCCATTCGCTGACTTCAACGGTGTTGTCGAAGAAGTTAACTATGAGAAAAGCCGGGTTCAGGTGGCTGTTCTCATATTTGGTCGCCCCACACCAGTGGAGCTCGAATTCAGCCAGGTCGAAAAAGGCTGAGTTCAAACGCCCACCTGAACCCTGCAGTGCCCGATGGCAGTGCGGGGTTTTGTTGTCAGTGGGCATTATATTAAGTTGGGGAGCCGCGAGGCGCTATTACCCATTGGAGAACTAAAATGGCAAAGAAGATTCAGGCTTATATCAAGCTGCAAGTCAAGGCCGGTCAGGCTAACCCGAGTCCGCCAGTAGGTCCGGCCCTGGGTCAGCACGGCGTAAACATCATGGAATTCTGCAAGGCGTTCAACGCCAAGACCCAAGGCGTTGAGCCGGGCCTGCCGACGCCTGTGATCATCACTGTTTACAGCGACCGCAGCTTCACTTTTGAAACCAAGAGCACGCCAGCAGCTGTGCTGCTGATGAAGGCTGCTGGTGTCAAGAGCGGTTCTGCTCGTCCGAACAGCCAGAAAGTGGGCACTGTTACTCGTGCTCAGATCGAAGAGATCGCCAATATCAAACAGGCCGATCTGACTGCTGCCGATCTGGAAGCATCTGTACGCACCATCGCGGGTTCTGCTCGTAGCATGGGTCTGACCGTGGAGGGTGTGTAAATGTCCAAGCTGACCAAGCGTCAAAAAGCAATCAACGAGAAAGTTGATAGCACCAAGGTTTATGGCTTCGAAGAAGCTGCGGCTCTGCTGGCCGAAGTTTCCAGCGTCAAGTTTGTTGAGTCGGTCGATGTTGCCGTCAACCTGGGTGTTGATCCGCGCAAATCCGACCAGGTCGTTCGTGGCGCAACTCTGCTGCCCCATGGCACCGGCAAGACCGTTCGCGTTGCTGTGTTCACTCAGGGCGCCAACGCTGAAGCCGCTCTGGCTGCAGGCGCTGACAAAGTAGGTATGGATGATCTGGCTGCCGAAATGAAGGCCGGTGATCTGAACTATGACGTCGTTATCGCTTCTCCGGATGCAATGCGCGTTGTTGGTCAGCTGGGTCAGCTGCTCGGCCCGCGTGGCCTGATGCCGAACCCCAAGGTAGGCACCGTTGCTGCTGATGTTGGTACTGCAGTGAAGAATGCCAAGGCTGGTCAGGTTCGTTATCGCACCGACAAGAACGGCATCATTCATTGCTCCGTAGGCAAGGTTGGCTTCGAGCCGGTCAAGCTGAAAGAGAACGTTGAGGCGCTGCTTGCTGACCTGAGAAAGGCCAAGCCGTCGACCTCCAAGGGTGTCTATCTGCAGCGCGTATCCCTGAGCACCACCATGGGTCCGGGCCTGCAGGTTGATCATTCCGCGCTGGACTGATTATTGGTTTGACGATGCGCCGCTCGCGGCGCGTCCATTATTGGGGTCCCTGCCAGTTGGGGGCTATCCAAGACCGTAGGTGGCGAAAGCCTCAAATCGAGGAGTAATCCTCAGGCCTACGCAGATGGTGCTCACGATTCAGTGCAGGCTGGATCAGACACCAAAACATATCGCCCCAGGGCGATCAATGGTAAATCCAGGAGTAGAACCCGTGGCAATTAAGCTCGAAGACAAAAAGGCCATCGTCGCTGAAGTCAACGAAGCTGCCAAAGGTGCGCTGTCTGCCGTTGTGGCTGATGCCCGCGGTGTAAGCGTATCTGCCATGACTGGTCTGCGCAAAGATGCACGTGAAGCTGGTGTTTATGTACGCGTTGTACGTAACACCCTGCTGCGTCGTGCGGTTGAAGGCACTCAGTATGATTGCCTCAACGACGTCTTTGTCGGTCCGACCCTGATTGCATTCTCCAACGAACATCCGGGCGCTGCTGCCCGTCTGTTCAAGGACTTCGCAAAGGGTCAGGACGCATTCCAGATCAAGGCAGCTGCGTTTGAAGGCAACTACCTTTCAGCTGACCAGATCGACATTCTGGCCACACTGCCAACTTACGACGAGGCGATCAGCCAGCTGATGAGCGTGATTCAAGGCGCTACCAGCAAGTTCGTTCGTACATTGGCTGCTGTCCGCGATCAGAAGGAAGCCGAGGCGGCCTGATTGGCCTGCTGACGCTTTACTCTTTTGCTTTTAATGTTTTGACAACCCAAAGGGTTGTCCCCCAATACAGGAATATAGAGTCATGGCTCTGACCAACGAAGATATCATCAACGCAGTATCCGAAATGTCCGTTATGCAGGTCGTTGAACTGATCAGCGCAATGGAAGAGAAGTTCGGTGTTTCCGCTGCCGCAGCTGTTGCTGCTGGCCCAGCTGCCGGTCCGGCTGCTGCTGAAGAGCAAACCGAATTCAACGTCATCCTGACTGCTGCTGGCGAGAAGAAAGTCAACGCCATCAAAGCAGTGCGCGAGCTGACCGGTCTGGGCCTGAAAGAAGCCAAGGCTATGGTTGACGGCGCTCCTGCTACCGTCAAGGAAGGTGTTTCCAAGGACGAAGCCGAAGCAGCGAAGAAGACGCTGGAAGAGGCTGGTGCAACGGTCGAGCTCAAGTAAGCTTGCGCGACCTTGCGTCGACAGTCTGATCAACGGTCAGATTGATGGCTGGTGGCCTGTGTGCCACCGGCCTTTTTCCGTTCCAGCCTGACCTCAGGCGAGCGGATCCACTCCAAGAGAGTGAGCAAGACTAGGTCTTGCAAGCATTTTCAGGCTTTCCCGTCAGGGGGAGCCAATCAAGCAGGTGACCAAGCTGGGGAACGCTGATGGCTTACTCATATACTGAGAAAAAACGTATCCGCAAGGACTTTGGCAAACTGCCGCATGTGATGGATGTGCCTTATCTGCTGGCGATTCAGCTGGATTCCTATCGGGAGTTCCTGCAGGCCGACGCAGGCAAGGACAACGTTCGTGATATCGGTCTGCACGCGGCCTTCAAATCTGTCTTCCCCATTATCAGCTATTCCGGTAATGCGGCGCTCGAATATGTCGGTTACCGGCTAGGTGAGCCGGCTTTCGATGTCAAGGAATGCGTGCTGCGTGGTGTGACCTATGCGGTCCCGCTGCGGGTGAAAGTGCGTCTGATCATCTTTGATCGCGAATCCGCAAGCAAGGCGATCAAGGACATCAAGGAGCAGGAAGTCTACATGGGTGAAATACCCCTGATGACTGAGAACGGTACCTTCGTGATCAACGGTACCGAGCGTGTGATCGTATCCCAGCTGCACCGCAGCCCGGGTGTGTTCTTCGACCATGACCGTGGCAAGACGCACAGTTCCGGCAAGCTGCTGTATTCTGCTCGCGTGATTCCTTACCGTGGGTCGTGGCTGGACTTCGAGTTTGATCCCAAGGATGCGGTCTTTGTTCGTATCGACCGTCGTCGCAAGCTGCCGGCGTCTGTCCTGCTGCGTGCGCTGGGCTACCAGACCGCCGAAATTCTCGACATTTTCTATGACACCAACAAGTTCGAAGTGCATGGCGAAAGCCTGCAGCTGGAGCTGGTGCCGCAGCGTCTGCGTGGTGAGATCGCGACTATCGATATCACCGATGGCAAAGGCAAGGTCATTGTCGAGACAGGCCGTCGGGTTACCGCGCGCCATATCAATCAGCTGGAAAAAGCGGGCATCAACAGCCTGGAAGTGCCGTATGACTACCTGATTGGCCGCACCATCGCCAAGACAGTGGTGCATCCGGCCACCGGTGAGATCCTTGCAGACGGCAACGCCGAGGTGACTGCGGACCTGATCGACAAGCTGATCAAGGCCCAGGTCGACCATATCGAAACCTTGTACACCAACGATATCGATTGTGGTCCCTTCATCTCCGATACGCTGCGCATCGATAACACCACCACTCAGCTTGAAGCGCTGGTGGAAATCTATCGCATGATGCGTCCTGGCGAGCCACCAACCAAGGATGCCGCCGAAACCCTGTTCAGCAATCTGTTCTTCAGCAGTGATCGCTACGATCTGTCTGCCGTTGGCCGGATGAAGTTCAACCGCCGCATCGGTCGTGAAGAGATCGAAGGACCTGGCGTGCTGAGCAAGGAAGATATCATCGAGGTGCTCAAGACCCTGGTTGATATCCGTAACGGCAAGGGTGTGGTTGATGACATCGACCACCTGGGTAACCGCCGTATCCGTTCCGTTGGCGAAATGGCCGAGAACCAGTTCCGTGTGGGCCTGGTGCGTGTCGAGCGCGCGGTCAAGGAACGTCTGTCCATGGCTGAAAGCGAAGGCCTGATGCCGCAGGATCTGATCAATGCCAAGCCGGTTGCGGCGGCAGTGAAAGAATTCTTCGGTTCCAGTCAGCTGTCGCAGTTCATGGACCAGAACAACCCGCTGTCCGAGATCACCCACAAGCGCCGTGTATCCGCGCTTGGGCCGGGCGGTCTGACCCGTGAGCGTGCCGGCTTCGAAGTGCGTGACGTCCACCCGACCCACTACGGTCGTGTATGTCCGATCGAGACGCCTGAAGGTCCGAACATCGGTCTGATCAACTCGCTGGCCACCTATGCACGCACCAACGAGTACGGCTTCCTGGAAAGCCCGTATCGTCGCGTCAAGGATGCCATGGTGACCGACGAGATCGTCTTCCTGTCGGCCATTGAAGAATCTGACCATGTGATCGCCCAGGCTAGCGCCGAAGTGCGCGACGGCCGCCTGGTTGAAGAGCTGGTAACCGTTCGCCACATGAACGAATTCACCGTCAAGGCGCCGGAAGATGTGACGCTGATGGACGTGTCGCCGCGCCAGGTTGTGTCGGTGGCTGCCTCGCTGATTCCGTTCCTCGAGCACGATGATGCCAACCGCGCACTCATGGGTTCCAACATGCAGCGTCAGGCCGTACCGACACTGCGTGCAGAGAAGCCGCTGGTGGGTACCGGCATGGAGCGCAACGTAGCCCGCGACTCCGGCGTCTGTGTGACGGCTCGCCGCGGCGGCGTCATCGACTCGGTCGATGCCAGCCGTATCGTTGTGCGCGTCAATGACGACGAAGTCGAAGCCGGTGAAGCCGGGGTGGATATCTACACCCTGACCAAATACACCCGCTCCAACCAGAACACCTGCATCAACCAGCGTCCACTGGTGAAAAAAGGCGAACAGGTTGCGGCCCGGGATATCCTGGCTGACGGCTCTTCCGTCGATATGGGTGAGCTGGCTCTGGGTCAGAACATGCGCGTCGCGTTCATGCCCTGGAACGGCTACAACTTCGAAGACTC
>JASJKW010000346.1:0-6826 GCA_037621305.1 Pseudomonas sp. | reverse complement strand
CTGTTCATGCCCATCTACTTTCTACGCCCAGACATAGCTAACTTCACCGTGGGTGTCATTGGTCTGATATTGCTGGCGATGTTTCTGTTCGTGCCCAATCGTCTGGTACTGACGCTGCTGGCTGCAGTGGCTGGCTGGGTGTTGACCCTGGTCTGTATCGCGGTGAATGGGCGCGGTATTGAGGTACTTTTCGGCGCGTTCTTTATATTGGCGTTACCGGTGGTGACCGGCTTCTTTGCCTCGCAGCAACTGCATATAGTGCAGCGCAAGCAATATGCGATGTTCAATCAGGCCAACCAGGCAAACCGCGAGCTGGAGCAGGAAGTGGAGCGCCGCACGTTGCTGGAGCAGGAACTCAAGCGCCAGGCCACCACCGACCCTTTGACAGGACTATTCAATCGTCGCCAGTACGAGATGCTGTTTCGGCGCGAGCGTGAGCGCTGTCGGCGGCAGGGTACGAGCATCTGTCTGGCCATGGCCGATCTGGACGCCTTCAAGATGCTGAATGACGGGCTGGGTCATGATTCCGGTGATATTGCCTTGAAGTACGTTGCCGATCTGTTTACCGCTCAGCTGCGTGAAGGTGATGTGGTCGGGCGTTTTGGTGGTGAAGAGTTCATCATCCTGCTGCCTGATACCGACGTGACCGAAGCCGAGTGCGTTATCGAGCGGCTCAGAGCGAGACTGGAAGATACGCCGGTGATGCTCAAGGGGGAGCCCCGAACCATTACCGCAACTTTCTCTGTGTCTGCCGTGTGGGACGGCGAGACGGATATTCTCGAGACCCTGCGCCGTGTGGATGAGGGGCTGTACAGAGGTAAGCGGGCCGGACGTAATAGGGTAGTGGTGGTCTGATGTACACTATCTGGCGAACCCCGCCGGAAGAATCCTTGTGCGCAAGATCATCCACATTGACTGCGATTGTTTCTACGCCGCTATCGAGATGCGTGATGACCCGAGCCTGCGCAACCGACCGCTGGCTGTCGGCGGTGATCCCGGCAAGCGCGGGGTGATTGCCACTTGCAACTACGAGGCGCGGACATATGGGGTGCATTCGGCGATGGCGTCGGCTTATGCCAAGAAGCTCTGCCCAGATTTGCTGATCGTACCCGGCCGCATGCAGGTCTACCGGGAAGTCTCTGCGGCTATCCAGGCCATTTTCCATGAGTACACACCGCTGGTTCAGCCATTGTCATTGGATGAGGCATTTCTCGATGTCACCGACGCGCAAGCGTGCCGTGGCAGTGCGACGCTGATTGCTGAGGAAATCCGGCGGCGTGTGCGGGAGACGCAGGGTATTACCGTGTCGGCGGGTGTCGCGCCGAACAAGTTTCTGGCAAAGATTGCCAGTGACTGGAACAAGCCGGACGGACTCAAGGTGGTTCTTCCCCATGAGATTGATGAGTTTGTGCTGGCGCTGCCGGTGAGTCGCCTGCATGGCGTCGGCAAGGTGACGGCGGCGCGTCTGCACAAGCACGGTGTGGATAACTGCGCCGAGCTGCGTCAGTGGCGCAAGCAGGATCTGGCCCGGGAGTTCGGCAGTTTCGGGGAGCGCTTGTGGGAATTGGCGCGGGGAATTGATGAGCGCCCGGTGGTGGTTGATCGCGCGCGGCAGTCAGTCAGCGTAGAGAACACCTACGACCGCGACTTGCCGGACCTGCAGGCCTGTCTCGATGCCTTGCCACCGCTGCTGGACAAGCTGGCCCAGCGTCTGGGCCGGCTCGAAGGCCAATATCGAATCAGCAAGCCCTTCGTCAAACTCAAGTTTCACGACTTTACCCAGACTACGTTGGAGCAGGCCGGTGCGCCGATCACGCCCCAGGGTTTTCAGACCTTGTGCAGTCAGGCTTTCACCCGCGGTGAGCGCCCGGTGCGGCTGATCGGCGTGGGCGTGCGCCTGGACAATGCGCACAGCCCGCTGGGTGAGCAGCTTCTGCTGTTCTGACGGGGGTCAGTTCTGGGTCGCGCAACGCGGGCAGAGATGGTTGTCGCCGCGCGGCTTCCAGCCCAGCAAGGCAATACGCTGCTGGGCCTTCGCGGTACGTGTCTGCAGGTCGTCCTTTTCCTGTGCCAGAAACTCGAAGGGTTGTTCCTTTGCGCATTCATCGCAGCGGATCGACCAGCCGAGCACCATCTGTCCGGCCAGGTTCGGGCCGCTGGCAGTGGCGGTCCACTGTCCCGGCGGGTTGATCAGGTAGCGGACTTTACCCACGACCAGTGGCAATGGCAGATCCTTGCTGCCTTTGACCGTGCAGATGAGGGTGTCGCCTGGCTGAATGCCGCCGCCCTGGCCGGTGACCTGATACAGCCCGCCCGCAAGCGTGCGACATTCGATCAGCGTGTGGGATGGGTTGAGCGCAGTGCGCCGGAAGTCGTGTTCAGCCATGGGAGCTCCGCATATAAGAAGACCGCCATGATAACACTGGTGCAGGACGACATATCACTGTGCTCACTGATGGTCTGTCTCAGCAGTGGCTGGCTATATGATCGGTTGTCTGACTGGCGAGACAACAACAAGGAATCATTATGAGCGTAATGCAGCTATTCGATCTGACCGGTAAGGTCGCTCTCATCACCGGTGGTACCAAGGGCCTGGGCCTGCAGATGGCCGAAGCGTTGGGCGAGCAGGGCGCAAAGATCTTCATCAATGCGCGTAACCCCGCCGAAGTGGAAGAGGTGGTGGCACAGTTGGAAGCACGCGGCATTGAGGCCGGTGGTATTGCCTGCGATCTCGGCAAACCCGACGGCAATCCTGTCGTCACACTGGTGGATGCTGCTGAGGCGCGCTTCGGTACCGTGGACATTCTGATCAATAACGCCGGCACCACCTGGGGGCAGCCCGCGGTTGAGCACAGCTATGCCGGCTGGCAGAAAGTGATGGGCCTGAACGTCGATGTATGTTTTCTCATGGCCCAGGAAGTGGCGCGTCGTTTCATGATTCCGCGCCGCTCCGGCAAGATCATCAACATCGCCTCGATTGCCGGCCTGAAGGGCAACGGCCCGAACACCGGCATCTTCACTGTGGCTTACAACACCAGCAAGGCCGCCGCCATCAACCTGACGCGCGCATTGGCCGGTGAATGGGGCGCCCATAACATTCACGTGAATGCCATCTGCCCGGGATACTTTCCGACCAAGCTGGCCAAGGGGCTGGACCACGTCTCCGAGACGATCATCCACAACACGCCCTTGGGACGCGTGGGTGGTGAGGATGACATCAAGGGATTGGCGCTGTTCTTTGCCAGTGACGCTTCCCGCCATGTGACCGGTCAGGCAATGGCGGTAGACGGTGGCTACTCGGCGGTCTGAGAACTAGCGACCGAGTGCCGGTTACTCCGGGCGGAGACCCTGACTCAGCACGCCAGCAATCTGTTGCACTTCGCTGCGGTGCTGGGTTTCGAGGGTTTCCATCTGCCGCTCATGCAATCTGCGTTGCGCCTTGGGCAAATCTTTCCAGGCCTGATGCGTCGGAATGTGCGCGGTGGCGTCGTAAATAGTTTCGAAAACCCGAGTATCGAGATCGGCGCGCCGCGGTCCGCTGTAATTGTCCAGCAGGACTTTGATCCGTATCGCTCCTTCTATAACGGGCAGCTGGCCGGTTACCAGACCTTGCGCGAGTATCCGGATATCACCTTCCAGGCGCGAATTGCGCTCATTCTCCTTCGCGGTCATGAGTTGCTGCTTGTGCCACACCCGACGCCAGAGCACCACCGCATACAGGGCAAGAGCGAAGATGATGACAAGGCCGAGAATGATCAGCCAATCACTATTGGTCATATCAGGGTCCTAAAAACTCATGTCGGACGGGTCGATGGTGCCTTCTTCCCGCAGGGTCAGCTTGGGTGACAGGAACAGTCCGGTACGAATATGCCCGTCGATTCGGTAGTTGACCGGCTGTTGATGTTCGACCAGCTTCACCAGATCGCCCAGGTGCCGCCAGATATTCGAGCGCACGGTCACATCAAAATATTCCGAGCCGTAAGCCGGCACGTTGAATGCCTTGTCGGTGACACCGGTGGCCAGGCGCATATTGTTCAGGTAGACCTGATAATGCATGCCGCGGATCGGCAGGTTGCGGCTGTTGGGATTATCCACGCGCAATCGCAGGCGGAAGGATTGCTCCCAGAGATTGGACTTGAGCATCTGCACATTGGCCAGCTGCACTTCCGGTTCGGTATAGGACCGATCGAATACGGCGCAGCCGTTAAGACCGAACAGGCCCGCCAGCAAGATAATCAACATCAGGCCAGGTGAACGCGTCATCAAGTGGTATCCCTCCGTTATGGCCATGCCCCTCGTTTATTCGGATCTGTTGTCGGCGGCCGGCAGCCTGTTCATACTAACCCGGAATCTACCCAAGGGAGTGACAAGATGGCAGTTTTCGAGGTGGTTTTCCATGGTCAGGTGCGCGCTGACGTGGCGCCGGAGCAGGCCAGGGCGCGTATCGGTCAGCTGTTTCAGGTGGCTGACCGGCAACTGGACATGCTGTTTTCCGGGCGGCGGATTGTCATCAAGAAGGGGTTGGATGAGGCCGCTGCGGAGAAGTACCGCCAGGCCATCGAGCGCGCGGGTGCGCTGTGTGAAGTCCAGCCCATGGCGGACAAGCCATCTCAGCATACCGCTGAGCCAGCACCGACCAGCGCTCCTGCCGCGCCGGTGACTCCATCTGTGCCGCGCTCGGCTGCACCGGCGCCGCGAGACGAGTTCATGGCAGCATTCAGTGAGGTCGAAGCGCCTGATCTGCCCATAGCGCCACTGGGTGCGGACATGCAGGAAGCCTATGCTGATCATCGGCCGCTGGATATCAATCTCTCTGCCTACAGTCTGGCACCGCCCGGCAGTGATCTGGCGCAACTGAAAACCTCGGATGTGCCGGTCACACCGAACATTGCGCATTTGCGGATGCTCGACGAAGAGTGAGTCGCGCTCAGTAGCGGCAGCATTGTTTGAACTTGCGACCTGAACCACAGGGGCACGGGTCGTTGCGACCGGTAGTGAGCGGATGATTGGGGTCGATGAAGTACCAGTGTTCGCCGAGCCTGCAGAAGTCCGAACATTCCCGGTGGCTGTGTTGACTGCCGTCCGGGTCGGCCCAGCGTGCGCTGAAGGTGACTTGCGTACGGTCGCTGGTGGTATCGGACTCTTCCTGCTCCACTGTCAGGCTCAGCCAGTGGCTGTTGTGGCTCCAGTCAGCCATGGCCTGGCGATCCAGCTGGGCCTGCTGGGCGGGCAGGGTGGTGGAGACCAGGTAGTCGATCAGCTGCAGGGTGTAGGCGCTATAGCGTGAACGCATCAAGCGTCCCGCGTTTGCGGCCGGCTTGCCCTGATGCAGGGGCTGGCAACATTCGTCGTAAGGCTTGCCGTCGCCGCAGGGGCAGGGTGCTGTGGTAGAGGGAAATGGCATGATGTCACCTGTCTTGTCCGCGGCAGACCCACGCCCGCCGCTGTTCGCTAAATGGTATCATCCGCGCTCTGTTTCGGAGACCGCATGCTCAACGATGACCTCAAAGGCCAGATCCAGACGGCCTACCGTACCTTTCTCGAAAACAAGTCGCTGAAGCCGCGATACGGCCAGCGGGTGATGATTGCCGAGGTGGCCAAACTCTTCGGTGGCGTCGACCTGGACGAGGAAGGGCATCGTGACGGCGGCCCTGCGGTGGCTGTGGTGGAAGCGGGTACGGGTACCGGCAAGACGGTGGCCTACTGTCTGGCAGGGATTCCCATAGCCAAACACCTGGGCAAGCCTCTGGTCATCTCCACCGCCACGGTGGCGTTGCAGGAACAGATCGTGCTCAAGGATCTGCCTGATATCCAGCGCAATGCCGGTCTCAATTTTCATTTCGCGCTGGCCAAGGGGCGCGGTCGCTATGTCTGCCTGTCCAAACTGGATCAGTTACTGCAGGACAACCAGTCGCTGGCCAGCCAGCAGCAGGGTTTTGCCGACGAAGGTTTCCGGATCGATGTGGATGAGGCTGGGCTCAAGCTGTATACCCGCATGGTTGAATCACTCGCCACCAACAAATGGGATGGCGAGCGGGACTCCTGGCCCGAGGCGCTGGAAGACCAGGATTGGTCACGGCTGACCACGGATCATATCCAGTGCACCAACCGTCGCTGCGGCCACTTCAACCAGTGCGTATTCTACAAGGCCCGCGAGGGCATCCAGAAAATCGACGTGATCGTCACTAACCATGACCTGGTGCTGGCCGATCTGGCCCTCGGTGGCGGGGCGATTCTGCCGGACCCGCGTGACTGCCTCTATGTGTTCGATGAGGGCCACCACCTGCCGGACAAGGCAATCGCCCACTTTGCCCATCACACGCGCATGGCGGCCACCGCCGATTGGCTGGAGCAACTGGACAAGAACCTGTCCAAGCTGCTGGCCCAGCATCCGCTGCCGGGCGATTTCGGCCGTCTGCTGGAGCAGGTGCCGCAGCAGGCCCGCGAGCTCAAACCCCATCAGCAGTTCATGAGTCAGGCCCTGGGTGAGGTTGCGGATTTTTCCAGTGCCGAGGATTTTTCCGGGCAGGTGCGGCCGCAGCATCGCTTTGAACATGGCGTGGTGCCCGAGCACATACGCGAAATGTCGCTGGAGCTGAAGGCTGGTTTCGGGCGCATCACTGATCTGCTGCAGCGCATGGTCGATATGCTCAAGGAAGCCATGGACGGTGAAGTGGTCGGCGTGCATCAGACTCAGGCCGAAGAGTGGTATCCACTGTTCGGTGCCTTGCAGGCACGCGCCGAGGGCAACTGGACGCTGTGGACCCAGTTCAGCCTGGAGGACCCCGAAGACAAACCGCCGACCGCGCGCTGGATGACCCTCACC
>JASJKW010000345.1:0-6850 GCA_037621305.1 Pseudomonas sp. | reverse complement strand
CGACACCCTGGTCGATCGTATCTACCCCATCGACCGCGGTTACGAATGCATTGAAGAAAAGCTGCAAATGCTTGGCGCCGCTATCCGCCGCGTTTCTGCTTGAGAGGATTCACATGAGCAATAGCCTGACCATCGCCCTGTCCAAGGGCCGCATCCTTGACGATACGCTGCCACTGCTGAAGCTGGCGGGCATCGAGCCGTTGGAAGATCTGGAAAAAAGCCGCAAATTGATCTTCGGCACCAGCGACCCGGATGTGCGTCTGCTGATCGTCCGCGCCACTGATGTGCCGACCTATGTCGAGCAGGGCGCTGCGGATCTGGGCGTGGCCGGCAAGGACGTGCTCATGGAATACGGCAGCCAGGGGTTCTATGAGCCCCTGGATCTGAAAATCGCCAATTGCAGGCTGATGACCGCCGGGCCGGTGGACACCCCCGAACCCAAGGGGCGTCTGCGTGTGGCGACCAAATTCGTCAACGTTGCCCGCCGTTACTATGCCGAGCAGGGTCGCCAGGTGGAGCTGTTCAAGCTGTACGGTTCCATGGAGCTGGCCCCCCTGGTGGGACTGGCGGACAAGATCATCGACGTCGTCGATACGGGCAATACGCTCAAGGCCAACGGCCTGGAGCCCCAGGAGCTGATCGCGCACATCAGCTCGCGCCTGATCGTCAACAAGGCATCGATGAAGATGAAGCATGCCCGTATCAAGGCCCTGATTGACCTGCTGTCCGATGCTGTTGAGCGTCGCGCCAGCTGATTGCTGCACCCTGACCCTTATCTGAGAGGAATACGCCATGAGCACGCCGTTGAAAATCGCCCGTCTGGATGTCAATCAGGCCGATTTCAACCATCATCTGGATGGTCTGCTGGCGTGGGAAGGCGTATCCGACAAGGCCGTCAATGATCGGGTCGAAGAAATCATCGCCGCTGTGCGTGCGCACGGCGACGCTGCCGTGGTCGACTATACCGCTCGCTTTGATGCGCTCGACGTGGCCGGTATGGCCGATCTGACACTGGATCGTGCCCGTCTGGAACTGGCACTGGAGCGCATCACTGCCGAACAGCGTCAGGCGCTGGAAGTGGCGGCCGAGCGGGTGCGGGTCTATCACGAACACCAGCGTCAGGAGTCCTGGCGCTACACCGAGGCTGACGGCACCGTGCTGGGCCAGCAGATTACTCCGCTGGACCGGGTCGGCCTGTATGTGCCGGGTGGCAAGGCGTCCTATCCTTCCTCGGTATTGATGAACGCCATTCCGGCCAAGGTTGCCGGTGTGCCGGAAGTGGTCATGGTGGTGCCGACTCCGCGTGGCGAGATCAACGAACTGGTATTGGCTGCCGCCTGTCTGGCCGGTGTTGATCGGGTGTTCACCGTGGGTGGCGCACAAGCTGTGGCAGCACTGGCTTACGGCACCGAAAGCATTCCCGGCGTGGACAAGATCGTCGGCCCGGGCAATATCTATGTGGCTACCGCCAAGCGTGCGGTGTTCGGCAAGGTTGGCATCGACATGATCGCCGGCCCTTCGGAAATTCTGGTGATCTGTGACGGTCAGACCGACCCGGACTGGATTGCCATGGACCTGTTTTCCCAGGCAGAGCATGACGAAGATGCCCAGTCCATTCTGCTGTCACCGGACGCAGGGTTCCTGGATGCCGTCGAAGCGAGTCTGAACAAACTGCTGAGCAGCCTGGAGCGCAGCGACATGGTGCGTATCTCCCTGGAAAGCCGTGGTGCGCTGATCAAGGTCGACAGTCTGGAGCAGGCTTGCGAGCTGTCCAATCGCATCGCGCCCGAGCACCTGGAGCTGTCGGTGGCTGATCCTGACGCCATGCTGCCGCAGATTCGCCACGCCGGCGCGATCTTCATGGGGCGTTTTACGCCTGAAGCGCTGGGCGATTACTGCGCTGGCCCGAACCACGTTCTGCCGACATCCGGTACCGCGCGGTTCTCCTCGCCGCTGGGTGTATACGACTTCCAGAAGCGCTCTTCGGTGATCTTCTGTTCGCCTGAGGGCGCTTCGGAGCTGGCCAAGACGGCGTCGGTGCTGGCCCGCGGTGAAAGCCTCACTGCGCATGCTCGCAGCGCGGAATACCGAATCAAGCCCTGATCGAATCAAATACTGATAGTTTCCAGTTTCATTTCCGTTGAGGATTGCCCCGTGAGTCGTTTCTGGAGCCCTTTTGTAAAGGATCTGGTGCCCTATGTGCCGGGCGAGCAGCCCAAGCTGGACAACCTGATCAAGCTGAACACCAACGAGAACCCCTATGGCCCCTCGCCGGATGTGCTTGAGGCCATTCGCGGGGAGCTGGATGCCAGCCTGCGTCTGTACCCCGCGCCCAACGCGGACCTGCTGAAGGACACCATCGCCGAATACTATGGCGTGACAACCGCACAGGTCTTTGTTGGCAATGGGTCTGATGAGGTGTTGGCGCATATCTTCCATGCGTTGTTCCAGCACGGCAAACCGGTGCTGATGCCGGATATCAGCTACAGCTTCTATCCGGTGTATTGCGGTTTGTATGGCATCGAGGCGAAAACCCTGCCGTTGGCCGAGGATTTCAGCATTCGCCCCGAAGATTACCGGGGCGAGAATGGCGGTATCATCTTCCCCAACCCCAATGCACCGACCGGCATGCTGCTACCGCTGGCGGGCATTGAGCAGATTCTGCAGGCCAACCCCGATTCGGTGGTGGTGGTGGATGAAGCTTATATCGACTTCGGTGGTGAAACTGCCATTGCGCTGGTCGATCGTTATCCCAATCTGCTGGTAATCCAGACATTGTCCAAGTCTCGTTCACTGGCGGGGTTGCGCGTCGGCCTGGCGGTCGGGCATGCGGATCTGATCGAGGCGTTGGAGCGGATCAAGAACAGCTTCAACTCCTACCCGCTGGATCGTCTGGCAATCGTGGGGGCTGTGGCTGCGTTCAAGGATCAGACGTATTTTGAGCAGACCTGTCAGGCCGTGATGGCCAGTCGCGCGGCATTGAGCAACGGCTTGGAAGCGCTCGACTTCACGGTGCTGCCATCAGCTGCCAACTTCGTTTTGGTGCGCCATGCCGAACGTGACGCGGAAGAGTTGGCAACCGGGCTGCGCGAGCAGAAAGTTATCGTCCGGCACTTCCGTGCGCCGCGGATAGAGCAGTTTCTGCGTATCACCATAGGTACGCCGGAGCAGAATCAGGCGTTGCTGCACGCTCTCGACAAGCTGCTGACGGCCTGAGGTATCAGGCGCCGAAGGTTGGCCGCACGCCAACCTCGGCGGTGAAGGTCATGGCCTCGCCGCTGCGCAGCACGTCGAGTTCCACCTTGGCGCCCGGTTTTGCCCGGGCTACCTGATTCATTGCATGCCTGCCATGGACGATGGCCACGCCGTCTATCTTCAGAATGACATCACCCGGACGCAAACCGGCAGTCCAGGCAGGGCCATTGCGGTACAGGCCGGAAACGACGATGCCCTCGGCCTGAACCAGCCCGAAGGACTCAGCCAGATCGTTGGTCAGGGGTTGGACTTCCACGCCGAGCCAGCCACGAATGACCCGTCCGCGCTCGATGATCTGCTCCATCACGTTCAATGCCAGTGCCGCCGGGATGGCAAAACCGATGCCCTGAGAGCCGCCGGACTGGGAGAAAATAGCGGTGTTGATGCCGATCAGCTGGCCACGGGCATCAATCAGTGCGCCGCCCGAGTTGCCCTGGTTGATGGCAGCATCGGTCTGGATGAAGTCCTCATAGGTATTGAGGCCCAGTTGATTGCGGCCGGTGGCACTGATGATGCCCATGGTGACTGTCTGACCGAGGCCGAAAGGGTTACCTATCGCCATGACGACATCGCCGGTCTTCTGCTGATCCGTCGGGCTGATCGTTGCGGCGGGCAGATCCGGAAGGTCTATTTTAAGTACTGCCAGATCGGTCTCGGGGTCGGTTCCGATCAGCTCGGCGAGGGCTTCGCGACCATCGCGCAGCGCCACCAGGATCTCATCGGCCTCGGCGACCACATGGTTGTTGGTCAGCAGATAGCCGTCGTCCCTGAGGATGACTGCCGAGCCGAGGCTGGATTGGCGGCGGGACGGTTCCGGTATGGTGTTGGAGTAGTCGCGCAGGATCGGGTTGTTGAACTGCGAACTGTCGTTCGGGCGACTGATCTGTTTTGTGGTGAAGATATTGGCCACCGCCGGTGCGGCCTTGTTGACCGCATCGCTATAGGACACCACGCCCTTGGTAGTAGGCAGTGCCAGCGCGGGCGCCATTTGATACGCCGAATTTTCCGGGAGACCGAGCCATTGGGGGAACTGCTGAATGATCAGCAGAGCGAACAGCAAACCGCAAACTGCAGGCCAGCCCAGATTACGCAAAAAACCTTTCATTGGGGGAACCTTCCAGTGAGGCCAGAGTCAGCCCGTGAATTTGCCATTATAGAGAGATTGAAATGGATTGGGCAGGGGTCCAGTTCACAACCTTGTTTCATTCTGCAGCACACAACAGAGTGCCGTTTTCTTATTGGGAGAGAGTCACCATGACACAATGTTCCGAGTTGGTCGCCTATTGTAATAACCTGCTGGAAAGCAATGCTTTTCAGGATTATTGCCCCAACGGTCTGCAGGTGGAAGGGCGAAGCGAAGTCCGCCGCGTGGTCAGTGGGGTGACGGCCAGCCAGGCATTGATCGAGGCGGCTGCCGCGCAGGGAGCTGACATGTTGCTGGTGCACCATGGTTACTTCTGGAAAGGCGAAGCCGCACCCGTTACCGGACTCAAGCAGCGCCGGATTCGCGCTTTGCTGGAGCATGGCATCAACCTGGTGGCCTACCATCTGCCATTGGATGTACATGCCAAATTAGGCAACAACGTGCAGCTGGCACAGTTGCTGGGCTGGCATATTACCGGTGGTCTGGAGTCCAACAATCCGCGATCGGTAGGATTGCAGGGCGAGTTGGCCGAGGCGGTCAGCGGCACCGAGCTGGCGCAGCAGCTCAATGTGGCGCTGGGCCGTGAGCCCTTGTTTATCAGTGGCCACAGCCGTCCGGTCAAACGCATTGCCTGGTGTACCGGTGCAGCTCAGGGCTATATAGAAAAAGCCGTGGCCCTGGGTGTGGATGCCTTCATTACCGGTGAGGTCTCAGAGCCGACCATTCATATTGCCCGTGAATGCGGCATCAACTTCTACGCAGCGGGGCACCACGCCACCGAACGCTATGGAGTGAAAGCGCTGGGCGAGCATCTGGCCGAGCATTTCGGTTTGGAGCACCAGTTCATTGATATAGATAATCCGGTTTGAGCTGACTCGGGGTATATATGCTTATAGCTTAAAGGTATAGAAGGGCTGCTTATTAGAATGGTAAGGCTTTGATACAATGCCGACATTCTCGTTCATGCCCTTCATCGTGAGTACCCCATGCTGGAAAAACTGACCCATCTCAAACAGCTGGAAGCTGAAAGCATCCACATCATTCGTGAGGTTGCAGCCGAATTTCAGAATCCGGTGATGCTCTATTCGATCGGTAAGGACTCAGCCGTGATGCTGCACCTCGCGCGCAAGGCCTTTTACCCCGGCCGCCTGCCGTTTCCGGTGCTGCACGTCGATACCGGCTGGAAATTCCGCGAAATGTACAGCTTCCGTGAACGCATGGTCGAAGAGATGGATCTGGACCTGCTGGTGCACATGAACCCCGAAGGGGTGGAGCAGGGCGTAGGCCCCTTCACCCACGGCAGCGCGGTGCATACCGACGTGATGAAGACCCAGGGTCTGAAACAGGCGTTGGACAAATACGGTTTCGATGCTGCCTTTGGTGGCGCGCGCCGTGACGAGGAAAAGTCCCGCGCCAAGGAGCGTGTCTACTCCTTCCGCGACAAGCACCACCGTTGGGACCCGAAGAACCAGCGTCCGGAACTGTGGAACATCTACAACGGTAAAGTGCACAAGGGCGAAAGCATTCGCGTATTCCCCCTGTCCAACTGGACCGAGCTGGATATCTGGCAATACATCTATCTGGAAAGCATCCCGATCGTACCGCTGTACTTTGCTGCCGAGCGTCCGGTGGTCAACCGCGATGGCTCGCTGATCATGGTCGATGACGAGCGCATGCCACTGAATCCCGGTGAAACGCCGGAGATGAAAATGGTGCGTTTCCGTACTCTGGGCTGTTATCCGCTGACCGGTGCTGTGGAATCCACAGCTGCAACGCTCCCGGAAATCATCCAGGAAATGCTGCTTACCCGTACTTCCGAGCGCCAGGGCCGCGTGATCGATCACGATCAGGCCGGATCGATGGAAGAAAAGAAACGCCAAGGTTACTTCTAAGCGCCCAGCCCGGAGAATTGTTACATGAGTCACCAATCTGATTTGATCAGCCAGGATATCCTGGCCTATCTGGGGCAGCACGAGCGCAAGGAACTGCTGCGTTTTCTGACCTGCGGTAACGTCGATGACGGCAAGAGCACCCTGATCGGGCGCCTGCTGCATGATTCCAAGATGATCTACGAAGATCACATGGAAGCCATCACCCGTGATTCGAAAAAGTCCGGTACCACCGGCGAGGAAGTGGACCTGGCGCTGCTGGTCGACGGCCTGCAGGCCGAGCGCGAGCAGGGCATCACCATCGATGTTGCCTACCGCTATTTCTCCACCGCCAAGCGCAAGTTCATCATTGCCGACACCCCCGGCCATGAGCAGTACACCCGCAACATGGCTACCGGCGCCTCGACCTGTGATCTGGCGATCATCCTGATCGACGCCCGCTACGGTGTGCAGACCCAGACTCGCCGACACAGCTTCATTGCCTCACTGCTGGGTATCCGACATATCGTGGTGGCGGTCAACAAGATGGACCTGATGGACTTTGATGAAAAGGTCTTCAATC
>JASJKW010000344.1:0-3056 GCA_037621305.1 Pseudomonas sp. | reverse complement strand
TTTGTGCGTCATCGCAACAAGTTCCTCAGCGCGGGCATGCGCCGCTGGCTGGAATTATGTCAGGAAGAGTCGCAGTAGAGAGTGGAGAATAATTTGAAAGCCCGGGCAGGGTGCCCGGGCTGAGAGGTGAGCGAGGCTGTTACTGTCCAGCCAGCACCAGTTGACCATCCTGCAGCGGGATGGTGTCGCCGGGGTGGTCGTTCATGCGAATGCTGCCGGTCTCGTCACCGATGCGGTATTCGACCTGATAGCCAACAAGGTTTTCCTTGTTGTCGTACACGGTTTCGCAGCGCTGTTCGGTGGTGGTGTAGGTATTGCCGGACTGGATACGTTCCTGGGTCTTGTTGCCGGCATAGCCGCCAGCAGCAGCGCCTGCTACGGTGGCGATCTTCTTGCCGGTACCGCCGCCCACCTGATTACCCAGCACGCCGCCAATCACCGCACCGGCCACGCTGCCCAATACCTGGTGCTGGTCCTTGACCGGCTTCTGGCGGGTTACGGTTACCTGCTCGCATACCTCGCGAGGAATGCGCTCGTTTTCCGTTATTTCGACAACGTTGAGTACCTGAGCGTGGGTCGGCGTCTTGTCGGAAAACGCGTTATACCCGGCCAAGGCTCCTCCTGCAGTGACTACTACAGCGCCGATGACGATACCTGACAACATTGACTTGTTCATGGTGAAATCCCTGTGTGCTACGTTTGACTGATGCGGTTATCCGCAAATCTACTTCTGAGACCCTATGGTGGTCCGCAAGTTCAGCTTTGGTTTTCCGCCGCGTTGCCGAGAGCCTGCGCGGCCTCCACTCGCAGCAGTGCGATGAGCGCCTGGCCGGCGTTGGATAGCGTTCGTCCGCTGTGGTGAATGCAGCCAAGTTGGCGTGCCAGCCCGGCGTTAGGGATATCGAGTGCCCGCACCTGTGAATCGATCATGGTCCGCGGCAGCACGCTCCAGGCAAGACCAATGGAGACCATCATCTTTATGGTTTCCATATAATTGGTGCTCATGCTGACCTGCGGTTTGATATGGTGCTGGTCAAAGAGTTGAGCCACCACGCGGTGAGTAAAGGTATTGATGCCGGGAAACACTGCCGGATAGGCGGCCAGTTCCTGCAGCTGCACCGGGTGCTTCTCGGCGAGTGGGTGTTCGGGTGCAACCACGAACTCCAGATGATCGTCCCAGATGTGCGTGGCAATGATCGGCGCTTCGACGGTCGGGGCGAGAGTAATGACCGCCAGCTCTATTTCGCCATGCAAGACCTTTTCGTAGGCGACTTCGGAATCGAGAAATTCAATATCCAGCACTACGCCGGGATAGGCCTTGGTGAAGCGCCGCAGTATCGGAGGCAGTCGGTGCAGGCCAATGTGATGGCTGGTGGCCATGCTTAGCCGGCCCTTGATGCTGGATGACAGATTATCCAGTGCACGGCGCGTGTCGTTCAAAGTATGGATGATCAACTCGGCGCGGGGTTTCAGCGCACGTCCCGCCTCTGTCAGGCTGATGTGCTTGCCGATGCGATCGAACAGACGTGCGTCGAGCTGTTGTTCCAGGGTGGCGATGCGCTTGCTGATGGCCGGCTGGGTCAGGTGCAGCTGCTCGGCGGCGCGCGAAAACGAGCCTGTAGCGGCAACAGCGAGAAAGGCGACAAGGTTTGCAGTATCCATGTTGGATTCCATTTGGTTATCCAATGCATGAATATAATGAATTTGTGTTATTGGTTGCCAGCTTTTAACATCATTTCGTCAATAAAGAGCTGCCGCCGGGTTTTCCGTGACCGCAGTCATCAGCCGATTCAGGAGATAAGCATGTCCGCCAAGACGCTTTACGACAAGCTTTGGGATAGTCATCTGGTCAAGCAGCGCGACGATGGGTCAGCGTTGTTGTATATCGACCGCCATCTGCTCCACGAAGTAACCTCGCCCCAGGCCTTCGAGGGGCTGCGGCTGGCCGATCGGAAGCCATGGCGCATCGACGCCAACCTGGCGACGCCCGACCACAACGTACCCACGATCAACCGTGCTGCCGGCACTGCCGGTATCGAAGATCAGGTCTCCAAGTTGCAGGTCACCACGCTGGATGACAATTGCCGCGATTTCGGCATCATGGAATTCCAGATGACCGACCGGCGCCAGGGTATCGTGCACGTGGTGGGGCCTGAGCAGGGAGCCACTCTGCCGGGGATGACCATCGTCTGCGGCGACTCGCATACTGCTACCCACGGTGCCTTTGGCGCCCTGGCTCATGGTATCGGCACGTCCGAGGTTGAGCATGTGTTGGCGACCCAGTGTCTGGTCGCCAAAAAAATGAAGAATATGCTGGTCAAGGTCGAAGGTGAACTGGGCTTTGGCGTGACCGCCAAGGACATAGTGCTGGCCGTGATCGGCAAGATAGGCACTGCTGGTGGTAACGGGCATGCCATCGAATTTGCCGGCTCGGCAATTCGCAGCTTGTCGATGGAAGGGCGCATGACCGTCTGCAACATGGCTATCGAGGCCGGTGCTCGGGTAGGCTTGGTTGCCTGCGACGAGAAAACTGTCGCCTACGTCAAGGACCGTCCTTACTCGCCCAAAGGTGAGGATTGGGATAATGCCGTGATTGCCTGGCAGGATCTGGTGTCCGACGCCGATGCCGAGTTCGATACTGTGGTCGAGCTGGATGCTGCGCAGATTCAGCCGCAGGTGTCCTGGGGTACTTCACCGGAAATGGTCGTGGCGGTGGACGCCAACGTGCCGAATCCGGCAAAAGAGGCCGATCCAGTCAAGCGCAGCGGTTACCAGCGTGCTCTGCAGTACATGGGGTTGGAGGCCGATCAGCCTATTACCTCGATCAAGCTGGACCGGGTCTTCATTGGCTCCTGCACCAACTCGCGGATCGAAGATCTGCGCGCCGCCTCGATCGTGGTCAAGGGCCGCAAGGTGGCCAATACCATCAAGCAGGCGATGGTGGTTCCGGGTTCGGGGCTGGTCAAGGAGCAGGCTGAGCGCGAAGGGCTGGATGTGATCTTCAAGGCGGCAGGTTTTGAGTGGCGTGACCCTGGTTGTTCCATGTGCCTGGCAAT
>JASJKW010000343.1:0-9000 GCA_037621305.1 Pseudomonas sp. | reverse complement strand
ACTCTTCCGGCTCCAGCAGCCGATGAGCCTCGGCAAAGGGCGGCAGGCGGACACCGCTGCCAGGTGACAAGCGCACTTGATTAACCGACAGCCCGAGGCGCTCAAAATACTGGCCGAGCAGCCCAAAGCTGTTGCCCTTCTCAATAATGAACAGACGGGGCCTGCGCACCGCCATCAGCTGAGCCAGCATGGCATTCAGCGTCGCCGATTTACCCGCCCCGGTCGGGCCGAAAATCAACATATGCGCATTGGCCTGCCGATCATCCAGGTTCAGCGGATCAAAGCTCAGGGTTTCGCCCCCGCGGTTGAAGAAACTCAGCCCCGGATTGCCGGTGCCCCGGGCTCGACCAAAAACGGGCGCCAGGTTGGCAAGATGCTGCACAAACTGAAACTGGGTGTACCAGCGGTTTTTCCGGTCCAGCTCCGGCTGGAAATTCATTGGCACCCAGCGCAGGTAACTGTTCAGCGCCGCGACTTCATCTTCCAGTTCGGTCGGTTTGAGGTTCGCGTTAATGAGGTGAGTACAGAGCTGCAGCAACCGGGTATCCAGTTCTGCATCGGAACTGCCACGGAGAAAGAACACCAGGCTGCTCTGATACAGCTTGTGGCTCTCACTCAGCATATCCCGCGCCTTATCACAGTCATGACGAACACTGGCAGCCAGTACCGAGTCGCCAATGGCTTTCTGACGCAAGGCATTGATATGCGCTTCCAGCGGCTCCTGCGGGGTAGCGATGATCGTCAGGCAGGCCACCGTGCCTTCGGGCATATGGTCAAACAAGGCGTTGCGCGCGTTGGAGTCACCACGGGGTAACTCGCCCGTCAGATGCCCGAGTTTGGGCGGCGTTCTCACCTCCTCAACCGGCACCACACAATGCGGCATGCCATCGAAATACCACAGGCCCGTATCCGCATCGCCACGGGGGCTGGACGCCAGCAAACCTTCCGCCAGGTCATATGACCAGGATGGCTGCTCTGGGTATCTGAAGCAGTCATGGAATGCTCTGGGGCTGTCCGGCGACAGCCGCGGACGCGGATTAAACCAGGGCATCATCCAGTTGTGGAAGTCCGCACCGTTGTAGCGCTTCATACGCAAGCCGGCGGCTCCCAGGCTGCCGGTGAGCCGGTCATAGACATGGTTTGCGGCCGCCTCGGGATTCAGCGAGCGCTTGCGGTCGCCAATGCGTTTCTTGCCCTTTTTGGCGTGCTCCGGGAGCCAGCGGTACAGCACCAGCCGGGCTCTTCTTGTATGTCCGCGCCATTCTGCCTGGGTGACGATCTCATCGACAAAAAGACCACCTGGCCGGGAAATAGCTGCCAAATGCCGCTCCATATTTTCCAGCCAGTCCTGGGTGAAAGGACTCTGACGCACCGTCGGCTTGATGTATGCCTGTATTGCAGCAATATCAGACCGGGGATCGGTATCGTCACTGACATACATCTGCACCACCCAGGGGTAGTCATCCTCTTCCGGCAGACTGTCCTGCAAGGCTGCTTCAATCTGATCCCGCAGCTGCTCGAGCGACTCCGGCGAACGGCCTTCCGTAGGGATGGGAACAACCTCAGCGACTATTCCCACCGACTTGCCATCTTCCAAGAGAAAGCACCCAGACTCCTCCAGATATTCAACCCATGGGAGTCGACTGGCAAAGCTGGGAGCACGCCGGTACATCCGGCGCAGTACCTCCATGGTCGTGGGTTTGCCGCGTGGCAGTACCAACCGCTGGTTCGCTTCATCGGTCAGCAGACCTTCAACCTGGCCCAGGTTCACTGAAGCATCCGGCTCAGAGCGGACTTCCTGCCGGTCTGTCGTGGACGAGTAGTATCTCGCCATGATCCCATTCAGTCCGGTCATCAGCGCCTCCTAATTGGGCGGTCAAGTGCATTCATGTCCGGGATGGCCATCTCACCCGGCATGGCATATTCAGGCATGGTGTACAGCGGAAATACCGTGGAATAGCCCGGTACGGGGACCGGCTCCCCTCCCGCCACATGAGGAAAGACGTACATGACCAGGTCTGGATTGGGCAGGCGTGCAAACTGACTGTAGATTTCATTTGCCGCATTTCGGGTGTACTGAATACGCTGCTCCACCATGTGCTGATCACCGATGGGGCGACGCAAATCTGACCGGGCATCCAGCAGTGCTTGCTGACCCAGATTGTCACCACTATTGCCGCCAGCGGATCGGCGCCAGATATCCTGCATTGTCTGGCCGCCATGCGGCATCAGCTCTTCCTTGGAGGTGGCGCATCCAGTCAGTGTCACCACCAACAAGATCACGACAAGGCTATTAGGGAAGTTCATTAAAGCCCCCCGCAGGTATCTGATGGCGTACCTTGCGGCCCGCCTGGTCATAGTCGATTTCCAGAGGCTGTTCGATATGCACAGCAACCTGGACGCCGGGCTGTACGTACACGGCGGCGAATGCTTCGCCGTATAACCGGTTAACCCAATCGGAGATGTCAGAGATGCCGTTGGTCAACACTGAGGCAGCCGCCTGATTTCCGCTGATAGCAGTGGATACCGAGCCATCAGTGTTAATAGTGGCGACGCCAGTTGACTCATCAATCAGGCTTGATGCGACAGCCGCACCAGCCGCTGTAATCAGTGCACGGCTACCCAGATACTCCTTGGCATTGCTGCGGCGGATGCCACTGACACACGGAATCCCATAGGGATCAGAGATATAACCCAGAACGTCATCACTGGATTGTGTTCGTGAGAGGTTACCCGTAGCCGGCTGGGGAATGGTGCGGACAGTTCCATCCTCAAAGACAAAGGTCATCGAGGTAATGGCTCCTCTCACACACGACAGCGTCCAGTCGCCCGTTGCCGTACCACTGACAATGGCCGAGTGCACCTCGGGAATTTCAATATGGTTTGCCGTGAGGTTATCCTTGCCGATGATCACCTTGAACGGATACGGATCACTGACGGTGCCGTTCACCGGCACGCGACCAATCAATGCCGTCATGCCGAGCGACCCCATCAAAGTGGCGTTGGCCGGTACAGTGTAAACCGGCTCCAACAGCGCAGCATCAGGCTGGCCGGTAGCCTTGGACTCCAGGCTTGATGCACCTCTACTCACAGAATCGGCGAGCAGTCCTGCCTCGTCAGCGAAGGAAGTTGGAAACGACCATTTGCCTTGATCTCGTCCTGTCTGCGCTTGCTCTCCATCCATGGGCTTGACCCAGACAACCGGGGTAGCTGAACCCTGCTCCGCATCACCCCATCCGCTACCAATCGGTATACGTCCATGCTCGCCCGTGCCGGCTTCTCTGGCGTAATTGTTCTTCAACTGGTCAAACTGCTGCTCGAAACGGCTCAGCAAGGACTGCTCCCGGATGCGCTGGGCATCGTCCATCCGACGCCGTTCCTGCTGCATCAGGGTTTCGAGCTTGCGATCAACATGTCTGTTCTGCTCGGTCAGCTTCCGGTTCTGATCCGCCAGCTGCTGGCTTTCAGACCGCGTGCCTTCCAGGTCCTGCTCCATCATTCGTACCCGGCCTACGAGGGTGGCGACGGTATCCTGTGGCGTATCACCCTCTACCCCCAGCAATTTCAACTCTTCGGGTTTGAGTTCCAGCGTGGTGTCTGAGAGCTGATGCGACCGCCCTGCGTCGTTATCGCCGCTACTGGCCATAACGACAACCAGCAGAACAATCACTAATACAGCCGGAACCAGGATTTTCAGGAAGCCGTTGCTTTTCAGTGCCATGGCCATCTCAATCCTCCTTACCGACAGGCTGGATGCGAGGAAGGTGCAGGCGCTCTGCCAGGGAACCCCGGGTGACGATGATCACGGTAGTCGTATCATCCATCTGCCCATGCACGCCAATGCTTGGATGCATGAACGTCGCCGCCACCAGCGCACCTTGCAGGTAGCGTGGATCAAGTGCGAATGCACGGTGCGGGTCCTGGTTACGCAGTTCAATTGCAGTAACATGCAGCCCGTCCAGGCTCCATGCTGCGATGGGTGTAGCGGCTACCGGCAACGCGGGTAACAGGGTGCTGAGTGACTGCGGCAGCTGCATGGCAACCCGGTTGATGCCCGTTACCGGCTCAATCACTCGCAACGGGGAATACAGTGACTGGGCAGCGAAACGCGTCAACAACACCGGCAGCGGTGCACGTTTTTCTTGAATGGACTTATTATCTTCACCCCGATCCGGGTCAGCGTTACGAGGTTCAGCATTGACCACCTGAATCTGCTCCGCGGAGGCACCGGTCTTCGCCGTCAGGTCTACCAGCAGGATTTCTCCTGTCGACTCATCCCGTAATTGCACCCGCTGTGTATCAAATGCCTCCTGCGCCTTGAGGTAGAGCACCCCGCCTGTTGACTGCACGCGCAGCACATCGCTTTGTGCGATGCTCAGCGGCAGACCAACCGATACGTTTCTATCCAGCACCACCAGCCGTTCAGTACCTACCGGCAGATCAATGGCCAAGGGTGTTCTATCCCACACCATCAGTTCGATAGCATTGGCCATCGGGGAAAGTAGCAATACCCCGCACAGCGCTTTGCTCAACAAGCACCAGGCTTTCATGGCGTGTCTCCCGGCATGGTCAGACGCTGCGGCTTACCCTCAAAGCAATCAATCTGCAGCCCGAATGGGTTCTGCTCGCGATCCATATCCGCGCGCACCACGCGCAGCGGGTAGCGGATATACACATCCCGGACATCCACGCCGCCGTACTGCTCATTGATAACCAGATCCAGATCCGCAACCCAGGTATCCTGCCCCAGGATCTTGATCGCTTCGGCACGGTATCCTCTGCCGGGCACCTCAAAAACGCCCCGGACACGCCCACGCAATTCGCCACGATTACGGCGTGCGTCATACTCGCTGGACAGCGCGATACGGCAAGACGGAGTAAAGAAGGCCTGTAAGCCATGGATGTTGCGCTGATAGTCAACCTCCCCGTTGACTGTCCAGCGGTTGAGCTGCTGCCAGATATAGAAGCTGAAGGCGTACACGGTAGAGGGCGGTACTTCCCACCACTTCTGTGTAGAGCCACTACGCAGATCGGGCGGGATACTGATGGTCAGGTCTTTGGGAGCCTGATACCAACCCCACCACATGGCGGCACAAGCTAGAACAAGTACGGCACAAAGCGCCCTCAGAGTGGTGATATGCGCGTCTCGCGAAGCATTGGCGTTACGGTAGCGAGACATCACAGCTTCCTCTGCCCAGGCTTGAGCGTGGGGTTTCTCCGGATGCTGTAGTTCGTAGAATGCGTGATCAACTTCTCCATCGTTGGAAACCCCTTGCCCGCCAGTTTGAATTGCAGCTGTCGGTACATGAGCGATGTCGGTCTGCCCCGGCGCAACCGCCGCATGATGGTGCCACCGAAGAAGAGCGTCACTCCGGCGCCAAAAAATGCCACGGTAGGCACCATCGCAATAGCGCCCGAGAGCACTGCTGCGATAATGCTCAGTGGCGTAAATACGCCGAGACCAGCCAGTGTCACCGTGACCACTTCCTTCCCGGTCATACCCCTGAACACCACCGGCGCAGCATTCAAACGCTTGGGAACCCAGCTGATGTTATTGGCCATGTTGGTCTCCGGCTCTGTTACTGGGACAGAATGGGCGCTGCTACTGTCGCCAGCCAGACCACCGCAACGATCAACACCACACCAACCATGGCTGTCACTGCAAATTTGCCCCAGGTTTCCCGCTCCCGTGCCTCCTTGAAGGAGGCGACTGAAGATGAGGCCACGACCATGAACGCCACCACACACAAGACCAAGCCAATCAGGATTGCGCCGTCATAAACGTACCCCTGCGCTGTTGCCAGGAGCCCGCCACCACCGACCTGACTGGGTGCATCCATGGTCGGTAAGCCTTGAGCGAAACCCTGGCCCACACCTGCACCAGCCAGAATCAGGCTTTGTGAAACTTTCACAGCAACTTGTTTTAATCTTCGGTAAAATTTCATGAACTGCTCCTTACGGGTCGTATCAGAGTTGAAAAAACTGATTCTCAGGACAGCAGAATCCAGAACGTCACCACAACGATGAGCATCGCCTTGATTGCCGCATGCAAGGCTTCATCACCGCCCAGATTGCTCTTGGCCCAGCCACGATATGTAGAAACAAGAATCCAGCCGGCAATCATCAAAACAACGACGCAGCCAACGCCAACTATCAGCCCCCAGACATCGACCGAGTTGAAACCTGAACCGGCCTTGAAAGCCTCCTCGGGGGTCACCGCCGCCTCTCCAGGTAGCTCCCAACCACGTCACCTTCAATGGTGCCGAGGTGGCGGGGTGGCATACGTCTGGGTGACAGGTAGTCATCCAGTCCGCGCTGGATGGCACCCACATCATCGCGAGCCCGCGGTACGTCCAGATACACGTCCACACCACCCGCCTGGACGGCCTGCCTTGCTTCCAGACGCTCCAGCACAGTCACAACCTGTTCGAGCTGAAGCTGGATCAGCGCAAGGTCGCGACGCTGGATCTCGTCATAGGGCTCTGATGCCCAGGCCGGACTCGCCATCGCGAGCGGCGTGGCCAGTAACAGAAAAAACGGTTTGATAAGGGACATGTGCCAAGCAACCCCCGGCGTTATGCTTTGCGACAGTGTCAAAGCTCAGGGGAAGCAATGCGACAGAGAACATTAAGCGCGGAGCAACGGGTTTTAATGGGAGCCGAGGGCAGTCTGAAGAACACCGGTTTTGCCGATCAGAGGTACTTCTTGAAGGTGCTGGTCGCAATCGCAATGAGCAGGCCGAACAAAGCGGCACAAGGCAACAAGAACAGGTTGGGGTGGATGGCAAACGGCAGGCTCAGGTAAACCAGCCAGCCGAGCAGAAACACCGGAATCACGGTGCGCTTGGCGTGGTGGTAGATGAAAGCGCTCTCCCGGCCGGCACCGAAGCGCCGCAGATCGCGAAGCACCAGCCCGTCGACCAGACCCACCAGCGCAGCCAGCAAGAACAGCGGGCTGGTTAACAGGAGAATGACACAGCGGGTCAACGTCATCAGGGTGACGTACATGGATGCCAAGGCATACTCCTTGAGCGTGCCGACCCAGCCCCTGCTGTCGGCATTCAGTGCCCACTCGGCTATGCCACTTCGGACAAACAGCCACTCGTTCACTGCTGCCAATACCTGACCGGAAAAGATGACCGGGTCCGACACCAGCAAGGAGCGGGAAAAGTTGCTGTCCAGCCAACGCATCTCTTGACGCATAACGTATTCGGCATGATCCGCACCGGGCAAGGTCCACCATGCAAAATAGATCCCGGCCCACTCGATCAGTACTGATATGAAGATCGAAACCATCACCACTCCCAGTACCTTGAAGGGCAGCGAAAGGGTTCTGGAAAGCAACCCTGTCCGTTTCTTTTCAGCAGCCCTGACACGCGGGTCTTCAGCCATCAGCCGGGTACTCGGCCGGATCATCCGGCGCGACCTGTTCCCTGGTGACTGATAACGCCCCCTGGAGCAGGTCATGCGCATCCTGCGGCTGTGGATTGGCTATGGCGAAACTATCGAAAGCCTTGCGTAACTCAGGATCAATTTCCATTGGTGGCGGTGCGACTGCTTCCCACCAGCGCTCACCCGCGCTGAATTGTTTGCGCATGCCGACCGCAATGTCCGACACCGACTGTGGTACATCCTTTCCCTTGTCCGGCAGCGGCAGGGGCATACGGATTTTCCATAGCTGACCGCCTTCCATCAATACGAACGCCTGCCCCTTGGGTAGGTTGACGATGTCGGCAGGCTCCAGCATAGGCACAGCTACGGTGCTGATCCGATCCCCACCCGAGCTGGTGAAGTCCACATCAGAATCCGGGGTGCTGTTATCCGAGGTCATGGACACCAGCATGCGGGTCTGGACGTTTACCTGGCGCAGCTGGTTGGTCAACAGCTCGGCGGTCTTGTCCTCCCTGACTCGCAACATGATCAGGTTGTTAAAGTTACCGATCACCTGACCCGCCTTGGCAGCGCTACCAATCTTGGCCTCAATGTCGGAGACCGTCTGGGTGTAGGCCGTTACCTGGATGCCTGCGCCACCACCTTTGTTTACCAGCGGAATAAACTCCGGGCCCATCAGCTCGTTGAACTCATCGCAATGCAGGTTGATAGCCACCTTACCGCTGACCGGGGCAGGTAAACCGTCATCCACGCCGAATTTATAGATATGGCCAGCCACGCTCACCAGATCGGCAAACATGGAGTTGCCAATCGCCTGAGCCACCTCGAAATCACTCAGCGCATCAAGACCAACATAGACAATGCCGCGCTTGCGGATTACCTGCAGCCAATCGAATATCGGCCGGGTATCTTCGAGATCATCGTAGTCTGGCGATAACAATTCATTAATACGCCCGCTGGTCAATTTCTCCAGTAACGGCAGCAATGACGCCACTATCTTGTCGAAGTAGGTCTTGTCGTAACGCACTGCTGAGAGTAACCCTTCGAGTACAGGATCCTTGATCGACACGTCGGGCGATTGCAGGAACTGAATGAGGGCCACCACTCGCTTGTCACGGCCAAGCATGTTTCGTGGCCAATTCCTGTCATTCAGCCGCCCTTCGAACTCGGCCACATGCGCCCATGCGCCTGGTAACGCCGTTTCCAGCCGTTGCTCGGCATACTCCACGAGCAAGCCATCGATATTCACCACGTCCGCGAGAATCTGCTCATAGCTTGGCCTGTGCCCAAGAGCGTGACGCGCGCGATTGACGATGTTTACAAAACGCCAGGCAAACTCCCTGAAAGCGGCACTATTTCCCTCGTTGGGCAACGCATTGGCAATCCGGGTGGCGACCTCTGACAGCCGCCCGAACCGACCTACTGCGTTATAGCGCGCCGACAGTGCCGGCCATCCGAGATGAAACACATAGAACTCATTCTGGCGACCCGCGCGAACCGCCTCGATGTACATGCGCACCAGCAGATCCGCGTCCCCTTTTGGGTCAAAGCAGATCACTACATCCTGGCTGGACCGATGAATATCCTGGGTAATCATTACCTCGGCCAT
>JASJKW010000342.1:0-4091 GCA_037621305.1 Pseudomonas sp. | reverse complement strand
CAGTCGTTCAATATCCCGGATATCGGCGACGGCAGCGCTCGGGTTATCGAGCTGATGGTCCAGGTAGGTGACACCGTCGAGGCTGAACAGAGCCTGCTGACACTGGAATCAGACAAGGCCAGCATGGAAATTCCATCGCCCGCAGCGGGAGTGATCGAAGCCATCGAAGTGAAGCTCGAGCAGGAAGTGCAGACCGGCGATCTGATGCTGCGCATGCGGGTGGAAGGTGAAGCTGAAGAAGCCGAGCCAGCTCCTGCTGCCCCTCAGCCGGCGAAGCAGGAAGCCGCAGCAGCACCGGCCAAGGAGCAATCCGCTCCGGCACCAGCGGCCAAGCAACCAGCTCCGGTTGGCGCGCCCAGCCGCGGCAACAAGAAAGTCCATGCCGGTCCTGCCGTGCGCAAGCTGGCCCGGGAGTTCGGTGTGGATCTGACCGAGATCACCGGTAACGGCCCGCGCAATCGCATCCTCAAGGAAGACGTGCAGAGCTTCGTGCAGAACGTGATGCGCAAGAGCAAGGAAACCGGCAACGCTGCTGCCGCCACCGGTGGCGCAGGTATTCCGCAGGTGCCGGAAGTCGACTTCAGCCGCTTCGGCGAAGTGGAACTGAAGGACATGACACGTCTGCAGCAGATCGGTGCCAGCAACCTGCACCGCAGCTGGCTTAACGTGCCGCACGTCACTCAATTCGACCTGGCTGACATCAGCGAACTGGAAGACTTCCGCAAGGCGCAGAAAGCCGTTGCAGAAAAGGCCGGCGTCAAGCTGACCGTGCTGCCGTTCCTGCTCAAGGCGTGTGCCCATCTGTTGCGCGAACAGGCGAACTTCAACGTCTCGCTGGCGCCCAACGGCAAGCAGCTGATCCAGAAGAACTACGTGCACATCGGTTTTGCCGTGGACACGCCGGACGGTCTGCTGGTCGCGGTGATCCGTGACGTGGACAAGAAGAGTCTTCTGGAACTGGCAGCCGAAGCGGCAGAGCTGGCGGACAAGGCACGCAACAAGAAGCTGTCGGCCAACGACATGCAGGGTGCCTGCTTCACCATCTCCAGCCTGGGGCACATCGGTGGCACCTACTTCACACCGATCGTCAACACGCCGGAAGTCGCCATCCTCGGCGTCAGCCGTGCGACGATGCAACCGGTGTGGGACGGCAAGGCTTTCGAGCCACGCCTGATGCTGCCGCTGTCCCTGTCCTACGACCACCGCGCCATCAACGGCGCCGCCGCAGCCCAGTTCACCAAGCGTCTGGGTGAACTGCTGGGTGATATCCGGTCGATGCTGCTGTAATGCAAAACGGCTGGCAACTCAGGTTGCCAGCCGTTTTTGTCTTTCAAGATCCACTTCCATTCAGCGAATGTTATGGCGCCAGCCGTTCCCGTCGCCAGCTCCCACCTTCCAGACAATAACGCAAACGATCATGCAGACGGCTTGGACGCCCCTGCCAGAATTCGATCATCTGCGGAACCAGACGGAAGCCCCCCCAATGCGGGGGACGTGGTGGCTCTACCTCAGCATAGGTTGCCTCGACAGCGGCAAGGCGCCGCTCCAGCACCTCACGCCCACTGATCACCTGACTCTGCGGCGACGTCCAGGCACCGAGTCGGCTACCCAATGGCCGGCTGTGATAGTAGCTATCCGACTCTTCAGCACTCACCTGCTCAACCGCACCCTCGATTCGCACCTGACGCTCCAGATCGTGCCACCAGAAGGTCATGGCCGCATGCGGGTGCGCCAGCAGCTGCTCGCCCTTGGCACTCTGATAGTTGGTGAAGAATACAAAGCCCCGCTCGTCAAAACCCTTGAGCAGCAAGGTACGCAGATGCGGCTGACCGCCGACATCAACAGTGGCCAGCATCATGGCGTTCGGCTCGTTTGGCTCGACGTCCACCGCCTGACTGAACCAGGTCCCGAACTGGACAATGGGATCATCCGCTGCCTGGCTCTCCAGCAAGCCATCACGGGTGTAATTGCGGCGCATATCGGCGATGCTGAGCTTCATTCACGTACTCCTGAAAGTTGATGACACAAGCCTAACACCGCAGCTCGGCAGCAACCATTGACACCGGACAAGATCGCTCAATCGCGCTCGCGCAGGCAGCGATATACTTCCCGGCTCAGCTCACCGGCACGCGGATCGGTCAGCACATAAGGCCCCATGGTATTGGTCACATAACCGAACCCGACCTGGGCGTCCGGATCGGCGAAACCCATGGCACCACCGGCACCCGGATGACCGAAGGCGTTGGCGCCCATACCGAAGCTGCCACCCTGCCACTCCTGCTCCAGCATGACACCCAACCCGAAACGGGTCGGGCAGCGGAGCGTGCGGTCCATACCGACGCTGTGCTCCCGGCGCATCAGTGCAACCAGTTCCGAATCCAGTAGCTGGGCTCCTCCAAGACTGCCGCCATGGGCCATCACCTGCCAGAATCGCGCCAGTGAGCGAGCATTGCCGGTGCCGTTGGCAGACAGTATCTGGGCCTGCTGCCAGGCTGGCTTGTTGGTGCTGGTCTGCAGGCTGGTGGGGTTGCCGAAAGCCTTCCACGCCAGTCCCTGGGGATCGCCCATGGCTGCGAACAGATCCCGGGCGTACTGATCGCCTTGCTGGTTGCGTAAACGCGAAACATGGGCGATGCGCGGCAAGTCCACATCGGCAACGCCGACATGGAAATCCATACCGAGCGGCGCACAGAGATGATCACGCAGATAATCTCCCGGCATCTGCTCGGTCAACCGCCGCAACGGCTCACCCAGCAACCAGGCGTAGGTCAGCGGGGCGTAACCGTGTGAGTCTCCAGGCGTCCACCAGGGCTGCTGAGCGGCGACGGCCGCGGTCATCGCCTGCCAGTCAAACAGTGCCTCGGGATCCAGCGGTTCGCTGATGGCAGACAGCCCGGCCCGGTGGCTGAGAAGCTGTCGCAGGGTGATCTGCTGTTTCCCCGCCTGAGCGAACTCCGGCCAGACCTCTGCCACCCGGTCATCCAATCCGATCCGATCCGCTTCGACCTGCTGCAGCAGGGCCACCGCGCCCAATGGCTTGGTGCAGGAAAACACGTTGATCAGGGTGTCCTGCTCCCAGACCTGGCTGTTGTCCTTGTCCATGACGCCCTGCCACAGGTCCAGCACTGTCTCGCCACCCACGGTAACGCACAGCGCCGAGCCACGTGCCTGAGGATCGGTCTGCTGTTGCGCGAACAGTTCACGCACGGATTCAAAGCGAGGATCGAAGTAACCTTGGGGCTGGCTCATGGGCGTTCTCTTTGTTGTTTATACAGTCTGGTGCAGTGTGCCTTAATCGATTTCCCGACGAAACGGCGGCAAGGCGTTCAGAATGGCCTTTCCGTACCGTTGGGTGACCAAACGGCGATCCAGCAGAGTGATGGTGCCGGTGTCCTGCTCGGTACGCAGCAGTCGGCCACAGGCCTGTACCAGCCGCAGGCAGGCGTCCGGCACGGCGATTTCCATGAACGGATTACCGCCGTTGCGCTCGATCCATTCCGACAAGGCCGCTTCAACCGGATCATCCGGTACCGCGAAGGGGATCTTGGCGATCACCACATGCTCGCAGTACTTGCCCGGCAGATCGACGCCCTCGGCGAAGCTGGCCAACCCGAAGATCACACTCTGTTCGCCCTTGTCGACCCGCGCCCGGTGTTGGCGGATCAGCTCCTGCTTGGACAGATCACCCTGCACCAGCAGCCGCTCACGAAAATCCGCGGGCAAGCCGGCATAGACCTCGAGCATCTGCCGCCGTGAGGAAAACAGCACCAGACTGCCGGGCTCATCCTGCAGGATGCTCGGCAAATGTTCGATGATGGAAGCGCTGTGACCGGCGTTATCCCGGGGATCGGCGCCATGGTTCGGCACCCGCAGCACGCCGCTCTCGGCGTAGCGGAACGGGCTGGGCGCGAGCGTACACACCGCGCTCTTCGGCAGCCCGGCGCGATGACTGTAGCGATCGAAGCGCCCCAGGGCGGTGATGGTCGCCGAGGTCACCAGCGCAGCGAAGGCGGTGTGCCAGAGATACTGACGCAGGGTGTCGGCCGCCAGTATCGGGCTGACATGCACTTCCAGATCATTCTGCTCGGTGA
>JASJKW010000341.1:0-5442 GCA_037621305.1 Pseudomonas sp. | reverse complement strand
CTCTTGCCCGAGACGTGATAACCGGGCACCTGTGCGCGGAAAGTACCGCCGGGCGCCTCGATGACCTGCTGCAACATGCCCTGTACGGTCAAGGCGACGTTCTCGGGAATGACCTGTTCGGCATTCGGGCGGTTGTTGATGCGCAGCAGCGACATGGGAGCCTTGCGGCCATCGTTGGCCAGGATCGCATAGGCCTGGGCCATCTGCATGGTGGTCACTGACAGGCCGTAGCCGTAGGACAATGCGGCGGTCTCGGCCTGGCGCCATTCGCGGTAGCTCGGCAGATTACCGACCCGCTCGCCGGGGAATCCGAGGCCGGTATATTGACCGAAACCGACACTCTGCATGGTCTCACGCAGCGCCGGACCACCGATATCGAAGGCAATCTTGCTCATGCCGACGTTGCTCGACTTGAGCAGAATGCCGGTCAGGTCGAGTACGCCACCCGGGGCGCGGGACACATCACGAATGGTGTAGCGGCCGATTCGCAGCGTTCCCGGATAGACATTGACCTTGTCCGCCGGTTTCCAGCGCCCGGATGCCAGCGCCGCGCTCATGGAGATCGGCTTGACGGTGGAACCGGGCTCGAACACGTCGATCAGCGCGCGGTTGCGCATCATGTCCGGCTTGAGATTGGCGCGGTTGTTCGGGTTGTAGGTGGGATGGTTGACCATCGCCAGCACTTCACCGGTGCGCACATCCAGCATGACGATGGAGCCGGCCCGTGCTTCGAACTCCTGCAGCGCTTCGCGCAACTGGCGATGCGCCAGATACTGCAACCGCAGATCGATGGACAGCGCCAGGTCATTACCCGGGCGCGCGTTACTGATGACCTGCACATCCTTGATCAGGCGCCCACGCCGGTCCTGCAGCACCTGCCGCTTGCCCGGCACGCCCTCCAGCCAATGATCGTAGGACAGTTCAATGCCTTCCTGCCCCTTCTCATCGACGTTGGTAAAGCCGACCAGGTGCGCCGAGACTTCACCTGCCGGATAAAAACGCCGGTATTCTTCAATGCTGTACACGCCTGGCACTTTCAGCGCCATGACCGCTTCACCGTCTGCGGGGACCATGCGCCGGCGCAGGTAAATGAACTCCTTGTCAGCATTGCTCTGCAACCGCCGACTGAAGGTAGACAGATCGGTACCCAGTGCCTTGGCCAGGCTGGGCCACTGGGTCTGCTGATTGATCAGTTGCGATGGGTTGGCCCAGATGGTCAGCACCGGCGTACTCACCGCCAGCGGCTCGCCGTTGCGATCCGTGATCTGCCCACGATGAGCAGGAATCGGCACATGCCGCACACTGCGCTTGTCTCCCTGATTCTTCAGGAAGCCCTCATCCAGCACATGCAGCTCGACAATGCGCCAGGCAATGGCCACACAACATATACCAAGCAGACCGATAACCAGTCTGAAACGCCAGGGATAGAGGCTGCCATTGGACTTGAAAGTGAATTTCTTCATGGCTGCACCAGTATCACTTCGCCCGGCTCAGGCACGCGCATGTCCAGCTGACGCGTGGCAATCGCCTCGACCCGGCTATGCGCCGTCCAGGTGCTCTGTTCCAGAATCAGTCGCCCCCACTCCGCCTGGGCTTTCTCCCGCTGAGTCATCTCGGCGGCCAGTTCGTTGAGCAGCTGGCGACTCCAGTGCGCGCTGTACGGTACCGCCAGCGCGCTGCCCAGAATCACTACCCAGACCACCAGCAACCAGCCGCTGCCGGCGGGAAGGCCGGAACGGTTGTTATTGGCTGCGGGCAGGGTCTGCTCACTCATCTATGTTTCTCCGCCACACGCAAGACCGCACTGCGAGCGCGGGGGTTGACGGCGACTTCATCGGCAGAAGGTTTGATGGCCTTGCCAACGAGCTTCAGACTGGTCTGGATATCCGCATCACGTATCGGCAACCCACGGGGCAAGGGCGCCCCCTTGGCTTCGCGACGCATGAACTGTTTGACCTGCCGGTCCTCCAGCGAATGAAAGCTGATAACCGCCAGTCGACCGCCGGGCGCCAACACCTCAAGTGCCGCGTGCAAACCGTCGGTCAGGTCTTCCAGTTCACGATTGATGAAGATGCGAATACCCTGAAACGCGCGCGTAGCCGGATGCTTGTGCTTCTCCCAGGCAGGGTTGGCGACCTTGATCACTTCGGCCAGGTCCCCGGTGCGCGTAAACGGCTGTTCGGCACGACGGTTGACGATGGCACGTGCCATACGCCGCGAGAAACGCTCCTCGCCATACTCCCAGAGCACAGTGGCGATATCGGCCTCATCGGCAGTATTGATCCACTCGGCGGCGCTCTGCCCCACATCGGGGTTCATGCGCATATCGAGCGGGCCGTCGTTGAGGAAGCTGAAGCCGCGTTGCGGGTCGTCCAGCTGCGGGGAAGACACGCCCAGGTCCAGCAACACGCCATCGACCTGACCATGCAGACCGCGCTGACGCAGCTCTTCGGCCATATCGGCAAACGAACGCTGTACAACGACAAAGCGGCCATCTTCGGCCGCCAGCTGATTCCCGACCCGAATTGCCTCCGGGTCCTTATCGAAGCCCAGCAACCTCCCCCCTTCACTCAAACACTGAAGGATCGCCCGGCTATGTCCGCCGCGGCCGAAGGTGCCGTCTATATATATGCCGTCCGGCCGCACTGCCAGGCCTTCCAGCGCTTCGTTCAGCAGTACACTGACATGTTTCAATTCGGTCTGCTGATTCATAGGCTCAATGAGTGCAGTTCCGCCGGCAGCTCGCCGACGTCCTGCTCTTCTTCCAGATAAGCTGCGGTGGTGGCCTGCCAGGCCTCTTCACTCCACAACTCGAATTTACTCAATTGACCCACCAGCATGACTTTCTTGTCGAGGCCGGCGTGGTCGCGTAACAGCGGCGGCACGACAAAGCGGCCATGGCTGTCCATTTCTATTTCATTGGCATTACCGATCAACAGGCGGTTGAGTCGTTTTACCCCCGGGTGCATGTTCGGCGCCCTGCGCAGCTGCTGCTCCACGGCCTCCCATTCATGCATCGGGTAGATCCACAGACAGCGTTCTTCCAGGGCAATGGTCGCTACAAGCTGGCCGCCACAAGACTCCAACAGACGGTCACGATGCCGGGCAGGCATCGCGAGTCGCCCCTTGGCGTCCAGATTGATGGCGTTCGCTCCACGAAACACTTTTTGTTATTCCCCTGATAAGAGCACTGCTGTGACGACTGTGACAGCGAAAAACCCAAAAAAGTCCACTTTCGCCCACTTCAACCCACTTTGGCACACTATAGAAAGGCGCCCAAACAGCGTCAAGTAACCAATTCACAGAAAAAGCCTTATGGGACGTGGGTTTACAGACAAATAGCGGAGAAAACCCCAGGATCGGGCCTGGAGCTGGCGGGAGAATTACAGTGTTAACAAGGGGATGCCCATGCAACTTAAAGTTAAACATGAACAAGGAAATATTTTTCTCACAGGAGGGAATAAATCTGCAGCGGAAAAAAATAGGAGTTGGCCTGTAAGCCGGGTTCTGTCGTGAACAGTCATTCCTCTGCGACAGCCATCACTGACTGCCTGTAGCAACCTACCCGAACCCAGCGCGGGCCGCACCATTGGGGTCCTATTTGGTCTTGCTCCGAGTGGGGTTTACCATGCCACGAGCTGTTGCCAGTCGCGCGGTGCGCTCTTACCGCACCCTTTCACCCTTACCGGCGCTTGCGCGCTTAGGCGGTCTACTCTCTGCTGCACTTTCCGTAGGCTCACGCCTCCCAGGCGTTACCTGGCACTCTGCCCTGTGGAGCCCGGACTTTCCTCCATACCACTGATGCGGTACAGCGACTGTCCAGCCAACTCCTGAGCGCAAGAGTAGCCGGATTGCCCCTCTACAGCAAGCCTTGATCGCTCAAGAACGGGATATTGCCAAGCCCCTATATAAAGGAAAACCAGCGTTCAGGCGGTTTTCTGCAGGGCCAGTTGATACAGGCGGTTCTTCTTCAGCCCGGTAATCTGCGCGGCCAGCGCTGCAGCCTGCTTGACCGGTAATTCCGCCAGCAGGATATCCAGTACCCGCTCCGCAGCAGGATCAAGCGCATCACCGTCCACCGGCTGCGCAGCACCCTCGACAATCAAAACACATTCGCCCCGCTGCTGGTCAGCGTCCGCACGAACCCATTCGACCAGCTCGCCCAGTGGTGCACCCTTGATGGTTTCAAAGGTCTTGGTCAGCTCTCTGGCCAGCACGACCTGGCGCTCCGCCCCGAGCAGATCAAGCAGATCCTCCAGACACTCCAGCAGGCGGTGCGGTGCCTCATAGATCATCCAGGTACGCTGTTCCGCGGCCAACTCCTGAATGCGCTGCCGCCGGCCATGCGCCTTGGCTGGCAGAAAACCCTCAAAGGCAAAACGGTCCGATGGCAGGCCGGCGGCGCTCAGCCCGGCAATCAACGCACAGGCACCCGGCACTGGACAGACCCGCACACCGGCCTCGCGCGCCATGCGCACCAGATGGAAACCAGGATCGGAGATCAGCGGTGTTCCAGCGTCCGAAATCAGCGCCAGATCCTCTCCGGCAAGCATTCGCTCCACCAGCCGCAAGCTCTTGCCTCGCTCGTTATGATCGTGGCAGGCAGTGGTCGGGGTCTGCACACCAAAATGCTGCAGCAAGCGACCGCTGTGGCGGGTATCTTCAGCAGCAATCAGACTGACCGCCTTGAGCACCTCAAGCGCCCGGGGTGTCAGGTCCTGCAGATTGCCGATCGGAGTGGCGACGACATACAAGGTACCGGTGGTGGCGGCCATAGCAAATCCTGTGACGAGTTTGCCGCTCATTGTACAGGACGTGAACGGGTTACCGCGAAGCACATGGCGAGGACACCGCCCCTTGGTTACAATGCAGGTCAATTGCTCACGCGCCAACAAGGTACCCTGCCTGATGCTCCGCATGATTCGCCTGCCGCTTGCCGGCCTGCTACTGGCCTCGCTGATCGCCGGCTGTTCTTCGACGCCCCGCCATCTGTCGGAGCTGCCGACGACCACAACCACCCCTATCGAGGAAATCCTCAGCAAGGCTGAGCGCCGCTCCGGTGCCGAGGCTCACCTGCTGCGGCTGCACGCAGCTCAAACCGCCTGGAGTCGCAATCAACCGGAGCAGGTGCGCCGCATCCTCGGCATGATCCCGCAAAGCGATCTGCCACTGGATCAGCAACAGCGTTTCAGTGAGCTGCAGGCACGCAGCGAATTGGCGTTGAATCAACCAGATGCGGCCCTGCGCGCCCTGCGCCACCCGTCGATGGAGCAGCTGGACGGACTGACGCCCGAAGCCCAGCTTGATCTCCAATTACTGCGCGCAGAAACCATGGCTGCCGCGGGCGAGCATCTCAGCGCTGTGCAGGAACGTGTCTTCATGCACAACCTGCTGCCCGACAACGCCCAACCGGGCAACCTCGCTGCCATCTGGAGCAGCCTG
>JASJKW010000340.1:0-4877 GCA_037621305.1 Pseudomonas sp. | reverse complement strand
ACGGCAAAGGCGGCAAGGATCGCACTACTTGGCTGCCTGCATCCCTGATTGCGCCATTGCTGCGCCGTGGCAGCGATATCAGAACGGTGCAAACTCTGTTGGGGCATGCCGATGTTCGTACGACCCAGATATACACCCATGTTCTTGGGCAAGGGTTTGCGGGTGTTCAAAGTCCCTTGGGGTAACTCTCAATAGTTCAGGCACGCTACCGCCCTACCCGTTCATCCCGAGCATAATCATTATTATCTGGTGGGATGTGGAGGCTGTCCGATGCTTGTGAGGAGAGTCCGCAATCCCTGCTTCGCTCAACCATAATGCAGGCAACTGGCCAGTTCAACGAGATCATGGGCAATCGGTTACTTCGTAGCCGGTACCGCTGTCTTGGTTATTCAGGTTGCTTGCTTCTTCGTAGCCTAGGGATTTGGCTTTCTGTACATCGCTGGCTTGGATTTCGTGGAGGTGGATGCCCAGGGTTGGGGCGCCGCAGACGGCCATTACGGCGATGCCGGTTTGGGTGGCGCAGGTTGAGGTGAGGACGTTAATGCCGGCGGTGGTGAGTTGGTTGGTGCTGTTGGCGAGGGAGGTGGTGGCGGGTTCGCATTGTTTTGTGCCGTCGGGTTTGTAGATTTGGGTGGTTTGGGTTGTGCATGCGGTGGTTAACACAAGCAGGGCTGTGAGGATTGTTGTTCTCATGGTTTTGGTCTCTGGATGATGTCAGTTATTAGTATGGCCTGGTTCAGTACTCGTTGGCTTCTGGGCGGCCTTCGGCCGCCGTCGCCGCGGGTCGCGCCTCCTACAATAGATAGTGGCTTCTAAAGTGAGAATACAAAAATCCCGGCACTGGGCCGGGATTTTTGTTGAGGCGGGTTGGGGTTAGCCTACCCATACTCGGGCGTTGCGGAACATGCGCATCCAGGCGCCGTCTTCGCTCCAGTCATCGGGATGCCAGGAGTTCTGTACGGTGCGGAATACCCGCTCCGGGTGCGGCATCATGATGGTGACGCGGCCGTCGCGGTTGGTCAGGCCGGTAATGCCGCGCGGGGAGCCGTTGGGGTTGGCTGGGTAGCGATCGGTCATGCGGCCGTTGTTGTCGACGAAGCGCAGGGCGACGCTGCTGTTGGCTTCGCAGGCGTCGACGGCGGCGCTGTTGGCGAACTCGGCGTAGCCTTCGCCGTGGGCGATGGCGATCGGCATGCGTGAGCCAACCATGCCGCTGAGGAAGATCGACGACGATGGCTGGACTTCGACCATGGCGACGCGGGCTTCGAACTGCTCCGAGCGGTTACGCACGAAACGCGGCCAGTGGTCGCTGCCGGGGATGAGTTCACGCAGGTTGGACAGCATCTGACAGCCGTTGCACACGCCCAGGGTGAAGGTATCCGGGCGGGCGAAGAAGGCGGTAAAGGCTTCGCGGGCCTGTTCGTTGAACAGGATCGATTTGGCCCAACCTTCGCCGGCACCCAGTACGTCACCGTAGGAGAAGCCGCCACAGGCGACCAGACCACGGAAGTCGGCCAGATCGACACGACCACTGAGGATGTCGCTCATGTGCACGTCGATGGCGGTGAAACCGGCGCGGGTGAACGCGGCGGCCATTTCCACCTGACCGTTGACGCCCTGCTCACGCAGGATGGCCACGGCCGGACGCATGCCGGTGTTGATGAAGGGCGCGGCGACGTCTTCGTTGATGTCGTAGCTGAGCATGGCCTGCAGGCCGGGGTTCTTGTCGTCGGCCAGGCGTTCGTGCTCCTGGTCAGCGCATTCGACGTTGTCACGCAGGCGCTGGATCTGCCAGCTGGTTTCGCTCCAGGCTTGTTGCCAATCGGCACGGGTGCCGTTGAGCACGCTTTCACCGGCAAACCAGAAGTTCAGTACCTGCTCTTCGGTCGGGCTGCCGATGACGGCGCTGCAATCGCCCAGGCCGGCGGCGGACAGCTGGCTGAGTACTTCTTCAGTATCGCTCTGGCGCACCTGGATTACCGCACCCAGCTCTTCGTTGAACAGGGCAGCAGGCAGATCGCTGGCGTTGTCGGCCAGCACGTCCAGGTTGAGATCCAGACCACAATGACCGGCGAAGGCCATTTCCGCGACGCTGGCCAGCAGACCACCGTCGGAACGGTCGTGGTAGGCCAGCAGCAAGTCGTCCTGATTCAGGCCCTGAATCACGGCGAAGAAGGCTTTGAGGTCTTCGGCGTCGTCCAGATCCGGTGCCTGCTGGCCGATGCGATTGTAGACCTGTGCCAATGCGGAGCCGCCGAGACGGTTCTGGCCGCGGCCCAGATCGATGAGGATCAGGTCGGTGTCACCTTGATCGACACGCAGGCGTGGCGTCAGGGTCTGACGCACGTCCTGTACCGGAGCAAAGCCGGTGACGACCAGCGACATGGGCGAGGTAACGCTCTTGTCCTGTCCGTCGTCGTTCCAGCGGGTCTGCATGGACATGGAGTCCTTGCCTACCGGCACGGTGATACCCAGTTCCGGGCACAGCTCCATGCCGACAGCCTTGACCGCGTCGTACAGGCGGGCGTCTTCGCCGGGGTGGCCGGCAGCAGCCATCCAGTTGGCGGACAGGCGGATATCCGTCAGCTTGTCGATGCGCGCGGCGGCCATGTTGGTGACGGTTTCGGCAACAGCCATGCGACCGGAGGCCGGGGCATCCAGCAGGGCCAGCGGCGTGCGCTCGCCCATGGCCATGGCTTCACCGGTGTGTACGTCGAAGCTGGTAGCGGTGACGGCGCAGTCGGCGACCGGTACCTGCCAGGGGCCAACCATCTGATCGCGAGCCACCAGACCGGTGATGCTGCGGTCGCCAATGGTGATCAGGAAGTTCTTGCTGGCCACAGCCGGCAGGCGCAGTACGCGCAGCGCGGCTTCTTCCAGCGCGAGGCCGGAAGCGTCGAAGTCATCGCCCTGCTCTGCTTCGCGGGTGACGCTGCGGTGCATGCGCGGCGCTTTGCCGAGCAGTACGGACAGCGGCATGTCGACCGGCTGGTTATCGAAGTGGCTGTCGTTGAGGACCAGCAGTTGCTCTTCGGTGGCTTCGCCGACGACGGCGAAGGGGCAGCGCTCGCGCTCGCAGATGGCCTGGAAACGCTCGAAATCGGCGTTTGGCACGGCCATGACGTAGCGTTCCTGGGATTCGTTGGACCAGATTTCCAGCGGGCTCATGCCCGGCTCGTCATTCGGTACGTTGCGCAGCTCGAAACGACCACCACGCCCGCCGTCGTTGACCAGCTCCGGGAAGGCGTTGGACAGCCCGCCAGCGCCGACGTCGTGGATAAAGGCGATGGGGTTTTTGGCACCCATTTGCCAGCAACGGTCGATGACTTCCTGACAGCGCCGCTCCATCTCCGGGTTCTCGCGCTGCACCGAGGCAAAGTCCAGGTCTTCGGCACTGCTGCCGGTGGCCATGGAGGAAGCAGCGCCGCCGCCCAGACCGATCAGCATGGCCGGACCGCCCAGTACGATGAGCTTGGCGCCCACCGGAATCTCGGCTTTCTCGACGTGATCGGCGCGGATGTTACCCATACCGCCGGCGATCATGATCGGCTTGTGGTAACCCCGGATTTCCGGGCCACGGGGCGACTGCACGGTCTGCTCGAAGGTACGGAAGTAGCCGGTCAGCGCGGGGCGACCGAATTCGTTGTTGAACGCAGCGCCGCCGAGCGGGCCGTCGATCATGATCTGCAGCGGGGTAACGATGCGACCCGGCTTGCCGTTGTCTTCTTCCCAGGGCTGTTCGAAGCCAGGAATGCGCAGGTTGGAGACGGTGAACCCGGTCAGGCCGGCCTTCGGCTTGCCGCCGCGACCAGTAGCACCTTCGTCACGGATCTCACCACCGGAACCGGTGGACGCACCGGAGAACGGGGAGATGGCCGTCGGGTGGTTATGCGTCTCGACCTTCATCAGGATGTGAATCTGTTCCTGATGCGAGCGGTATTCTTCGGTGCCCGGCACGGGGAAGAAACGGCCGCCGACAGACCCTTCGATCACCGCAGCGTTGTCCTTGTACGCGGACAATACGCCTTCGCTGCGCATCTGATAGGTGTTCTTGATCATGCCGAACAGGCTCTTGTCCTGCGCTTCACCATCAATATCCCAACTGGCGTTGAAGATCTTGTGGCGGCAGTGTTCGGAGTTGGCCTGGGCGAACATCATCAGCTCGACGTCACTGGGGTTGCGCCCCATGTCGCTGAAGCTCTGTACCAGGTAGTCGATCTCGTCATCGGCCAGCGCCAGGCCCAGCTCGCTGTTGGCCAGTTCCAGGGCAGCCTTGCCGCCTTCGATGATGTTCACCCGGTTGAACGGCTTGGGCTCGGTGTGGTGGAACAGCTGCTCGGCAGCCTCCACGTTGTCCAGCGCCAATTCGGTCATGCGGTCATGCAGCAATGCAGTGACCTGTTGCAGCTCAGCCGCGCTCAGCTCGCCGGTGACATAATAGGCGATGCCGCGCTCAAGGCGTTCAATCGCCCGCAGCCCGCAGTTATGCGCGATATCTGTCGCCTTGCTCGACCATGGCGAGATGGTGCCGAAACGCGGCAACACCAGTACCAGCGTGCCAGTCGGCTCTTCGACTGCAACAGTCGGACCGTACTTGAGCAGGCGATCCAGCACCGCTTGCTCGCGCTCTGCCAGCTCACCGGTCAGATCAGCAAAATGCATGAATTCAGCGTACACACCACGTACGCCAGGGACCTGTTGTTGCAGACGAGCAAGCAGCTTGTTGCGTCGGAAATCGGAAAGGACAGGGGCTCCACGCAGTATATGCATGTTGATTTCGGCCTCCGCGTCTTGGGCGATTGGAAAAGAAGCCGCATAGGATAACCCATGCTGCGCGTTCGGGCTATTGTAGGTCCGAACGGTGTGACCAGCTGCCG
>JASJKW010000339.1:0-3598 GCA_037621305.1 Pseudomonas sp. | reverse complement strand
ATGACGGCTGCGGTATCGATGAAAGCGATCTGCCGCTGGCGCTGTCACGGCATGCCACCAGCAAAATCATGGATCTGGATGATCTGGAGCGCGTAGCGACCCTGGGCTTCCGGGGCGAGGCCCTGGCCTCGGTGGCCTCGGTATCGCGATTGGTGCTGACGTCCTGCGCCGAAGCGGCGGACCAGGCCTGGCAGGTGGAAACCGAAGGCCGTGACATGAATCCGCGTGTACAGCCGGCAGCGCATCCACGCGGCACCACCGTGGAAGTGCGTGATCTGTTCTTCAATACGCCGGCGCGACGCAAATTCCTGCGTACGGAAAAAACCGAGTTCGGTCATTTGGAGGAAGTCGTCAAACGCTTGGCATTGTCGCGTTTCGATGTGGCTTTCAATCTGCGTCATAACGGCCGCTCGGTGCTCAGTCTGCGCCCGGCGCATACCGAGCAGGAGGCGCAGAGGCGAGTTGCCAGCATCTGTGGCCCGGCATTCGTCGAGCAGTCCCTCACTATCGATCACGAGCGCAGTGGCCTGCGTTTATGGGGCTGGGTCGGGTTGCCGACCTTTTCCCGCAGCCAGGCTGATCTGCAGTATTTCTGTGTCAATGGCCGCCTGATCCGCGACAAGCTGGTGGCCCACGCGGTGCGTCAGGCCTACCGTGACGTGCTGTTCAATGGTCGTCACCCGACGTTCGTGCTGTTCCTCGAAGTGGATCCTGCTGTGGTGGATGTGAACGTGCATCCGACCAAGCATGAGGTGCGCTTTCGCGACGGCCGCATGGTGCATGACTTCCTGTTCAGCACCCTGTACCGCGCGCTGGCGGATCAGCGGCCGGACTCACAGGGCTCGGTTGCGGACGAGCCGGCGGGCAGCGCTGTATTGCAACCTACGGCCATGCCCGCGGTGAGCGGCCTGAGCGCCGGGGTGTTCTCCGGTCAGACGCATATGCCGCTCAACGAGCCGGCTGCAGCCTGGACGGGCATGCCTTCCGCTTTGGATAGACCCTCACCTCAGGCGCTGGCGAGTGCCAGTCAGGGCTATGCCGGGCTCTATGGTGAGGCAGGCAGTCAACCGCAGATGCCTGCTGCAGAGGAGGCTGGCGAGATACCACCGCTGGGCTATGCATTGGCACAGTTGCATGGGGTATTCATCCTCGCCGAAAACGCTGAGGGGCTGGTGGTGGTGGATATGCATGCTGCCCACGAACGTATCACCTACGAGCGGTTGAAGCAGGCGATGGAGCTGGAGGGCTTGCGCAGCCAGCCATTGCTGGTGCCCGAGTCCATGGCGGTGAGTCAGAGGCAGGCCGATTGCGCCGAGGAGCATGCTGCCTGGTTTGCCCGGTTGGGCTTTGCCCTGCAGCGCATGGGGCCGGAGACGCTGGCCATCCGCGAGATCCCGGCGCTGTTGCGTCAGGCCGATGCCGCCCAGCTGGTGCAGGACGTGCTGTCCGACCTGATGGAGTTCGGTACCAGTGACCGTATCGAGGCGCACCGCAATGAACTGCTGGCAACCATGGCGTGCCATGGCTCGGTGCGTGCCAACCGGCGCCTGACCCTGGCGGAAATGAACGGGCTGTTGCGCGACATGGAGCAGACCGAGCGCAGTGGTCAGTGCAACCATGGGCGTCCGACCTGGACGCGCATGAGCATGGCTGAGCTGGACAAGCTGTTTTTGCGAGGTCGCTAGATGAACCTTCCCGTTGTACCGACGGTGATCTGCCTGATGGGACCGACGGCGGCGGGCAAGACCGATATGGCGCTGCATCTGGCTGACCATCTGCCCTGCGAGTTGATCAGCGTGGACTCGGCGCTGGTCTATCGTGGCATGGATATAGGCACCGCCAAACCCGATGCCGCCACCCTGGCGCGCTATCCGCACCACCTGGTGGATATTCTCGATCCGACCGAAGCCTACTCAGCCGCGCGTTTTCGCGCTGACGCCCAGCAGCTGATCACCGATATCATCGCGCGCGACCGCATTCCGGTGCTGGTCGGCGGCACCATGCTGTATTACAAGGCGCTGGCCGGCGGGCTGGCACAGATGCCCGCCGCCGATCCGCTGGTACGTCAGCGCATCGAGGCCATGGCGCTGGAGCAGGGCTGGGAGGCCGTTCACGCCGAGCTTGCGAAGGTCGATCCGGTCTCCGCGACGCGTATTCACCCCAATGACCCGCAACGCATTCAACGGGCCTATGAAGTGTTTCTGCTGAGCGGCGTGACGCTGACCGATTGGCACGCCCGCCAGGCGCTGGAAAATGCCGAAAGCAAGGCGACTGGCGGCGCCAATATGTCCTATACTACGCGCTATGTGGCTGTGGCTCCCCGTGAGCGGCATATCCTCCATGAGCGTATTGCCTTGCGCTTTTCGCTGATGCTTGAACAGGGGTTCATTGCAGAAGTGGAAGCCTTGCATGCGCGGGGGGATCTTGATGTATCGATGCCGTCGGTTCGCGCAGTGGGGTACCGGCAGGCGTGGGACTATCTCGAAGGGAAACTCTCCCTTGAGGAGATGGTCGAACGCGGTGTGATTGCCACCCGGCAGTTGGCGAAGCGACAGTTTACCTGGCTGCGCGGTTGGCATGAGGATATTGAATGGTTCGACAGCCTGGATCCGAAAAGATCAGACAAGCTCTTGAAACACCTCGGGTCAATCGCCATATAGTCTTTTCATAATACTGGTGGTCGGTCCTGATGGACTGGCCGGATAATGTGTTTTCAATTTATAAGCGGTTCCCATAATGGTTCCCATAAGGAGTGAGGCAATGTCAAAAGGGCATTCACTACAAGACCCTTACCTGAACGTTCTGCGTAAGGAACGTGTTCCGGTATCCATCTACCTGGTCAATGGCATCAAGTTGCAGGGCCAGATCGAATCTTTCGACCAGTTTGTCATTCTGCTGAAGAACACTGTCAGTCAGATGGTCTACAAGCATGCGATTTCGACAGTGGTTCCAGGCCGTCCGGTACGTTTGCCGATGCCTGGTGATGAAGTCGAGGCTGAAAATCCTTGATAGCACGGGAGGCCTGATTGTTCTTTGAACGTCATGAGGGAGGTGAGCGCGCTGTACTCGTTCACCTGGAAAGCCAGGATGAACAGAGCCGTGAAGACCCTCATGAGTTTCTGGAACTGGTGCGCTCGGCAGGGGCAGAAGTCGCCGACTTTCTGACCATCAGCCGTTATCAGCCCAGTCCTCGCTTTCTGATCGGCGCCGGCAAGGTCGATGAGTTGCGCGGTCTGGTCAAGGCCGGTGAGAGTGACCTGGTCATTTTCAATCACGTGCTGACGCCGAGTCAGGAGCGTAACCTTGAACGCGAGCTTGAATGTCGGGTGATTGACCGTACCGGTCTGATCCTCGATATCTTTGCTCAACGTGCCCGTACCCATGAGGGCAAGCTGCAGGTCGAGCTTGCCCAACTGGATCATTTGAGTACCCGTCTGGTCCGTGGTTGGACTCACCTTGAACGGCAGAAGGGCGGTATCGGTCTGCGTGGTCCGGGTGAAACCCAGCTGGAAACCGACCGTCGCCTGTTGCGTGCGCGCATCAAGCAGATCACCAAACGTCTGGAAAAGGTGCGCGGTCAGCGTGAACAGGCGCGTCG
>JASJKW010000338.1:0-3399 GCA_037621305.1 Pseudomonas sp. | reverse complement strand
GCTGGCGGCGGAAGCGACCGCCAACGCGCTGTTCGACAAGAAGCTGGCGCAGGAAGAAGTATGGATTCGTCAGGGTATCAAGGCTCGACGCACCCGTAACGAGGGGCGTGTCAGAGCGCTCAAGGCGATGCGCGAGGAGCGTGTCAGGCGCATAGAGCGCCAGGGCAAGGCGAGTTTCCAGATGGAGACTGCGGACTCTTCGGGCAAGCGCGTTATTGAACTGGACAATGTCAGCTTCGCCTGGCCAGGTCAGCGTCCGCTGGTACGCCACCTTACCGCTAACGTGTTGCGCGGTGATCGTATCGGTCTGATCGGCAACAATGGATCGGGTAAAAGTACGCTGTTGAAGTTGATGCTCGGGCAGCTCGAGCCCACCAGTGGCACCATCAAGCATGGCACCAAGCTGGAAGTGGCTTATTTCGATCAGTTGCGCGGCCAGCTGGATCTGGAAAAAACCGTTATCGACAACCTGTCCGAAGGCCGGGATTTCATCGAGATCAACGGTGCACAGCGGCATGTGATCAGCTATCTGGGCGACTTCCTGTTTTCTCCCGAGCGTACCCGTACCCCGGTCAAGGCATTGTCCGGTGGCGAGCGCGCGCGGCTGCTGCTGGCGCGACTGTTCAGCAAGCCAGCCAACGTGCTGGTGCTGGATGAGCCGACCAACGACCTGGATGTGGAAACCCTCGAGTTGCTGGAAGAAGTGCTCGATGGTTTTGACGGCACCGTGCTGCTGGTCAGTCACGACCGGGCATTCCTGGATAACGTGGTCACCAGCAGTCTGGTGTTTGAAGGGGACGGCAATGTGCGCGAGTACATTGGCGGCTATGCCGACTGGCTGCGCCAGGGCGGCAAGATCGAGTCACTGGCGGAGTGGGGCGATGATGCGGCGAAACCTGCAGCCTCAGCGCAGCCCGAGGCTGAACCGGCCAAAGTCGCGCCAGCGGCGAAGGTCAAATTGAGTTACAAGCTGCAGCGGGAGCTCGACGCGCTGCCGGCATTGCTGGAAAAACTGGAAGCTGAGCTGCAGACATTGCAGCAGCAGGTCAGCGACCCGCAGTTCTACCTGCAGGACCATGCTCAGACAGCACCGGTCATCGCTGCTCTGGAAACGAAGCAGGCCGAGCTGGACCAAGCGCTGGAGCGCTGGGCCGAGCTCGAGGATATGGAAGGTTAAGAAGGGCGCCCGCCAGCGTTTCAGCTGGCGGCGGTCTTGTGCAGGCGTACCGCGATCACATCGCAGGGTGCGCCGTGCAAGAGATCATTGGCGGTGGATCCCAGCAGCAATGCCAGCCCGTGGCGGCCATGACTGCCCACGACGATCAGGTCGCAGCCGAACTCGGTTGCTACCCGGTGAATTTCCTGGCGGGGATGACCGAAGGCGATCTGCAATTGCTCCTCGGGTAGGCCGTACTCACCGGCAAACAGTTGCATGCGTTCGCGAGCCTGCTCGAATTGCTGCTGCTGCAACATGGATAGATCCATGGGTACGTCCCCGCCATAGGCCATGGCGAGGGGTTCGACGACATGAACAATGGTCAGTCGGGCATCCAGTGCCTGGGCCAGCTGTCGGGCATGTTCTGCCACGGCACGGCATTCATCGATCAGGTCGATCGCGACCAGCACATGTGAATAGAGCATGTGGGTTCTCTCCTTGCTTTTCGCTGATCTTAGCAGTCTTTGGCAAGAGGTCTACAGTGGCACCCATTCAGTTACATTATTTCCAGCCAAACGGGGTAAGAAAATGATCACCTGGATCATAGTCGGCGTGGTAGCAGCCATACTGGTTTCCAACCTGGCGAAGTTGTTGCCGCGTGGTCGTGAGCGCCATCTGCACCGGCTGCGCGAAGAGGCCAGGCGCTGTGGATTCGCGGTGGAATGGCTGCGCGAGGCGCAGCGGGTGAACCATCTGGCTGGCTGTATTGCCTATCGCATGCCGTTGGAGCGTGCGCCGCTGGCGCAGGAGTTCAGTTGCCGCCGCGGCACGGAAGGCTGGCTGTGGTTGAGTGGCTCGGCGGCGACACCCGGCTGTGTCGAGGTGCTGGAACGGTTGCCAGAGCAAGTACGGGGGATTGATCGCCAAAGCCTGTCGGTCGTCATATATTGGCGAGAGCCGGATGATGTGGCGGTGGTGACTGAGCTGGCAACCGCGCTGGCGCCGTTGAAGCATCACCCTTGAACCGATGCTCTGCCCGAGGTGGCTGGCACGGTTTTTTTGGGGTCATCTGATGTAGCAGATTGACAATAGCGCGGTTTTCCATGAAGGTGTGCGTACCCGAATCAAACGAGCGTATGAATTTTGCCGGGCCAGGCATTATTCCATTGTAGTCGGGAACTATCATGACATTGTCCGACAGCATGGTTGGGCAGTGTTTTTTCTCATCTGCTTTCACAGCATGGAGATCAGTTGATGATTTACGAAGGTAAAGCCATCACGGTTCAAATCCTTGAAGACGGCATCGCCGACCTCAGATTCGATCTGCAGGGCGAGTCGGTCAACAAGTTCAATCAGGCTACTCTGGCCGAACTCAAGGCGGCCGTTGACAAGATCCAGTCCGACAGCAGCATCAAGGGCGTCATTGTTACCAGCGGCAAGGACGTTTTCATCGTCGGCGCCGATATCACCGAATTCGTACAGGCATTCAAGCTGTCCGAAGAAGAGCTGGTGACTGCCAACCTGGAAACCAACCGCATTTTCAATGCGTTTGAAGACCTGAACGTACCAACAGTGGCTGCGATCAATGGTCTGGCACTGGGCGGCGGTCTGGAAATGTGTCTGGCGTGCGACTTCCGTGTCATGGCTCAGAGCACCAAGATCGGTCTGCCGGAAACCAAGCTGGGTATCTACCCGGGTTTCGGTGGCACAGTTCGTCTGCCGCGTCTGATCGGTGTCGACAATGCTGTCGAATGGATTGCCGGTGGTACCGAGCAGCGTGCCGAGAATGCACTGAAAGTGCGTGCCGTGGACGCTGTGGTAGCTGATGACAAGCTGCGTGATGCCGCTCTGGACCTGGTGCGCCGCGCCATCTCTGGTGAGCTGGACTTCCGCGCCAAGCGTCAGCCCAAGCTGGAAAAGATCAAGCTCAACACCATCGAACAGATGATGGCGTTTGAAACCACCAAGGGTTTCGTTGCCGGTCAGGCCGGTCCGAACTACCCGGCCCCGGTTGAAGCGATCAAGACTATCCAGAAAGCTGCCAACCATGGTCGCGACAAGGCTCTGGAAATCGAGGCTGCCGGTTTTGCCAAGCTGGCCAAGACGACTGTTGCTGCATCGCTGGTGGGTCTGTTCCTGAACGATCAGGCACTCAAATCCAAAGCCAAGAAGTACGACAAGCAAGCCGGTGAAGTGAAACTGGCTGCGGTACTGGGCGCCGGTATCATGGGTGGCGGTATTGC
>JASJKW010000337.1:0-3633 GCA_037621305.1 Pseudomonas sp. | reverse complement strand
TCTAAACAAAATATCATCCATTTTGCGCTTTTTGTATGCCGACTGTTCAGCGACGGACGCCCATCGAGTGAAAGCATGGGCGGCATACTGATGCCTCAGACGCACAATCACACGAGATTTGGCATGCTCGAGTCGCTTTTTCTCTGCCCAGGCAGTCGACCAAGCATTGAAAGCTGCAAACAGCTTGCTTGATCTGAATCTGCTCAGCAGTCAGGCGGGACACGCCTGATGGCTGCACCACTGCAACGCGTGCTCGGCTTCGATTACGGCACCCGGCAAATAGGTGTCGCGGTCGGCCAGACTCTCACCGGCAATGCCCGACCACTCAAGGAACTGCGCGCCCGCGACGGTATTCCCGACTGGGCGCAGATCGCCGCCCTGCTGCGCGAATGGCAGCCCGATGCCCTGGTGGTCGGCCTGCCCCTGAACATGGACGGCACGCCCAGCGAGATGAGCGCCCGCGCGGAGAAATTCTCTCGCCGCCTGCACGGGCGCTTTCAGTTGCCAGTGCATTGTGTCGATGAGCGTCTGTCCACCTTCGAAGCCAAACAAACCCTGCGTGAGACTGGTCGCGGCACACCCTCCAGCTACCGCGACAACCCGGTCGACAGCCTGGCCGCTGCGCTACTATTGGAAACCTGGCTGGCCAGCCAAAAGGAGAATGAATGAGCGAACTGCCTGAAGTCGGCCCATTGCTGGAACGCATGGGTCAGGAATTGATTGCCTGGCTGGACCGCAATCAGCGCACGGATCCGGCCTTTGTCGGCATCCATACCGGCGGCGTCTGGGTCGCCGAGAAGCTGCGTGATCAGTGGCTGCCGGAAGCGCCCATGGGCACGCTGGATATCGCCTTCTACCGCGATGATTTCGCGCAGATAGGCCTGCAACAGGGCGTGCGCCCCTCCGAGCTGCCGTTCAGCGTCGATGACCGTCATCTTATTCTGGTGGATGACGTACTGATGACCGGCCGCACCATCCGCGCCGCCCTCAACGAGCTGTTCGATTATGGTCGCCCGGCCTCGGTGACCCTGGTCACGCTGGTGGATATCGAGGCCCGCCAACTGCCGATCCGCGCTGACATTCTCGGCGCCAGTCTGGCTCTGCCCACCGGGCAGCGGATAAAATTATCCGGTCCCGAGCCGCTGCAACTGACCCTGACCACCGTCGCCACGTCATGAGAGCCCAATGAGCCTGAAACCCAGCCAACTACAACTCAATCAACAGGGCCAGCTACGCCACTTTCTCGGCATTGACGGCCTGTCCCGCGAACTGCTGACCGAGATTCTGGACACCGCCGACTCCTTCCTCGAAGTCGGCGAGCGCGCCATCAAGAAGGTACCCCTGCTGCGCGGCAAGACCGTGTGCAACGTGTTCTTCGAGAACTCCACGCGCACCCGCAGCACCTTCGAGCTGGCCGCCAAACGCCTGTCCGCCGACGTGCTCAACCTTGACGTGCAGACCTCCTCGACCAGCAAGGGCGAAACCCTGTACGACACCCTGCGTAATCTCGAGGCCATGGCCGCGGACATGTTCGTGGTACGTCACGGCGACTCCGGAGCCGCGCACTTCATCGCGCGCAATGTCTGCCCGGATGTGGCCATCATCAACGCCGGCGACGGCAATCACGCGCATCCGACCCAGGCGATGCTCGACATGCTGACCATCCGCCGGCATAAATCGGGGTTCGAGCAACTCTCGGTAGCGATCGTCGGCGATATCATGCATTCACGGGTGGCCCGCTCGAACATGGAAGCGTTGCGCATTCTCGGTTGCCCGGATATCCGCATCATCGCTCCACGCACCTTGCTGCCGGTAGGCATCGAGCAATACGGCGTACGGGTATTCAATGATCTGCGGGTCGGCCTGCGCGATGTCGACGTGGTGATCATGCTGCGCCTGCAGAAGGAACGCATGCAGAGCGGTCTGCTGCCCAGCGAAGGGGAGTTCTACCGCCAGTACGGCCTGACCAGCGACAGCCTGGCACTGGCCAAGCCCGACGCGCTGGTCATGCACCCCGGCCCCATCAACCGTGGTGTGGAAATCGAATCCGCGGTCGCCGACGGCCCGCAGTCGGTGATTCTCAATCAGGTGACCTATGGAATCGCCGTGCGCATGGCGGTCATGTCCATGGCCATGGCCGGACAGACCACCCAGCGCCAGTCCAGTCAGGGAGGGCAGTGAGCATGCGTATCACCATTCAAGGCGCACGGGTCATCGACCCCGCCAGTCAGTTTGATGAAATCACCGACCTGCATATCGATGCTGGCCAGATCCGCGCGCTCGGCCAGGCCCCCGAAGGCTTCGTCGCCGCCCAGACCATCGATGCTCGCGGCCTGATCGCCTCCCCCGGCCTGGTCGATCTGAACGTCAGCCTGCGCGAACCGGGCTTCGGTCGCAAAGGCAGCATTGCCAGCGAAACCCGTGCGGCTGCGGTTGGCGGTGTCACCAGCCTGTGCTGCCCGCCGAACAGCCGCCCGGTACTGGATACCCCGGCCGTCGCTGAGCTGATTCTGGACCGTACCGAGCGTGCCGGTCAGGCACGGGTATTCCCCATCGGCGCGCTGACCCGCGGGCTGGATGGCGAACACCTGAGCGAGCTGGTGGCCCTGCGTGATGCCGGCTGCGTAGCCTTTACCCAGGGTCTGGCGCCCATGAAGAGCAACCGTATCCTGCGCCGCGCACTGGAATACGCCGCCGGTTTCGACCTGCCGGTGATTTTCACTCCGCTGGACCCGGCCCTGGCCGAAGGCGGCGTTGCCCATGAAGGGGCGACCGCCGCGCGACTGGGTCTGGTGGGGATTCCCGAAAGCGCGGAAACCGTGGCCCTGGCGCGGGATCTGCTGCTGATCGAACAGACCGGCGTGCGTGCGCACTTCAGTGGTCTGAGCAGCGCCCGGGCCATCGACATGCTCGCCGATGCCCAGGCACGCGGTCTGCCGGTCACCGCCGATGTCGCCATGTATCAATTGCTGTTATGTGATGAGGATCTGGACGGCTATTCCAGTCTGTTGCATGTCATGCCGCCGCTGCGCAGCAGCAGTGACCGTCGGGCCCTGCGCCAGGCGGTGCAGAACGGCGTGATCCAGGCCATCGCCTCGCATCATCAGCCCCACGAGCCGGAAGCCAAGCGAGTGCCCTTCGCCGCCTCGGCGCCGGGTATCAGCAGCGTGGAAATCATGTTGCCGCTGGCGCTGACCCTGGTGGCGGACGGTTTGCTGGAACTACCGGCCCTGCTGGCGCGACTGACCTGCGGTCCGGCGAGCATTTTCGGCCTGCCGGCCGGACGCCTTGCCGAAGGCGCCAGCGCCGACATCACCCTGTTCAATCCTGCGGTGAGCAGCGAAATCGGTCAGCACTGGTTGTCCAAGGGCGCCAACTGCCCCTTCATCGGCCAGAGCGCACCGGGCGCGGTTACCCACACCCTGTGCCAGGGTCAATTGGTCTATCAGGCGTAACAGTCGCTACAACCGGCGGTATCAGCGCCGCCGGTTGTCGTCCGACTCTTCCAGCGCAAACCCTTCCACGGCATTGCCCATCAGGTGCTTGCCGTCGGTCTCCGAACCCAGCTTGATCAGCAACCGCAAATCGTTTGCCGAGTCCGCGTGGGCCAGCGCGTCTTCATACGTGATCTCG
>JASJKW010000336.1:0-3542 GCA_037621305.1 Pseudomonas sp. | reverse complement strand
ACCTACGGTTTCGTGCACTGGGTGCACTACAACATTCCCGGCAATGTCACCTCGCTCCCCGAGGGCTGCAAGCAGCACACCGATGGCCTGACCAACTTCGGCAAGGCCGGCTACGGTGGCCCCATGCCTCCAGAAGGTCATGGTCAGCACAAATACTACTTCTGGGTGCTGGCGCTGGACTGCGAGCCGAACCTGGAAGACGGCCTGGACCTGTGGCAGCTGCTGGCCAAGGTCGAGCCGCACACCCTGGCAATGAACCGTCTGGTTGGTACTTACCAGCGTGCTTGAGGTGTTTTCAGGTGCAGCTCCGATGCTGCACCTGTTCCTTCCATCTTTCCGCTACACCCTCCGATTCCAGCAGAATCGCCCGCGTGGATGATGGCGGATTCATGCCGCCATAGAATATTGCCGCCCCGTGCCACAATGCATAGGATGACGTCATCAACGCCTGCCAATGGAAAACCGTCATGAGTAGTCATCTGTTCGATCAGGCCATCGCCCTGACTCCGGCCTCGCCCAACCTGTACCAGGGCGCGACCAGCGAAGCGTTTGCGAATATGGTGGGCCCCTTCGGTGGTGTCACTGCCGCCACCCTGCTGAACGCCGTGTTGCAGCATCCTGATCGCCTGGGTGATCCGGTATCCCTGACGGTCAACTTTGCTGGCCCGGTCGGCGCCGGCGAGTTCGAGGTGGAAGCCACCCCCCTGCGCACCAATCGCTCAACTCAGCACTGGTTGCTGCTGCAGAAGCAGAATGGCGAGGTGGTCACCAGTGCTACCGCGTTCTTCGCCCTTCGTCGTGAAACCCATTCGGAACAGCAGTCAGCGGCCCCGCAGGCGCCGGCACCCGAAACCATACCGCGGCTTGATATCAGCATCCGCAACTGGTTCAAGCAGTATGACTTCCGCTTTGTGCATGGCATTCCGCTGATGCCGCGCCCGGCAGAGCAGCCGAACGATACCGAGTCATTGCTGTGGGTACGCGACTATCCCGAGCGGCCACTGGATTACACGTCGCTGAGCGCCCTGGGGGATGTGTTTGCGCCACGCATCTTCCTGCTTCGCGAAAGCTTTACCCCTTCCGGCACTGTGTCCATGACCCACTACTTCCACGCTACCAGCGAGGAATTGGCCAAGGTCGGTACGGGTTTCCTGCTGGGCCGGGCTCAGGCCTCGCGATTGCACAACAATTACGCAGACCAGGTCGCCCACCTGTGGTCAGAGGACGGTGTATTGCTGCTGACCAGCACGCAGTCAGTGTATTTCAAGGAGTAGAGCGCACCCGAAGTGTGCTGGCGCTCACCTGCAGGAGGGGCGCGACGGCGCGCGCCTTGGGTTTTGCCGGTTGACTCCGTGCTCGCTGATACTGGCTGGCCTTACGGCCAGCGTCGCCCCGGGGCGGGCCTCCTACATGCTGCGTAGCTGGGCCAGTGCAGCGACTACCTCGGCCCGTAATGGCGCATTGAGCAGCTTACGGGTTTCGCGATAGGCCTTGCGATCCAGGGCAGCCAGCTGCCTGGTCTTGTCCCGGGCACGCCCCAGCAACTCGCCATCGGTCGCCAGCTCATCATAAAAGCCTGCATCCTGCGCCTGCTGCGGATTGAGTATCTGTGCCTGCAGGGCGCAGCGGTTGAGCCACTGCGGCGCCAATCGGCGGGCCTGGGGCATGGCCGCATCGGGCATGGTCATGCCGATGGCCACTTCATTCAGACCGATATTGAAAGCACCCGCCGCGCCGACACGGTAATCGGCGAGCAACAGCATGAAAGCCGCCTTGGCCATGGCATGCCCAGTGCTGGCCATCACCACCGGAGCCGGGTAATCCAGCAGCGCCACCGTCAGTCGATCGCCGGCAGCACGCATGGCGACGCTGGCCGGACCGCCGGCGGCGATCAGCTTGCGATCATAGCCACCACTGAAGCAACCAGCCCGCCCATAGATAAGCAGGGCCGCATCGGCTTGCGCTGCTTCATCTATAGCAGCCAACAGATCGTTGAGCATCTGCTCGGACAGTGCGTTGACCTTGCCATCATCCAATGCAATTTCAGCGATGCCATCAGCGATGGCCAGCGATACCTGGCTCACAGGCTCACCTGAGCTCTGGCTTCGTCACGCAGTACGCGGCGCAGCAGCTTGCCAACCGTGGACTTGGGCAGGTCGTCACGAATTTCGATGAAGCTCGGCACCTTGTAACCCGTCAACTGTTCACGGCAATGGGCAATGATCTCGGCTTCGGTCAGATCCTTGGCATGCAAGCTGACAAACAATTTGATGGCTTCGCCCTTGCGCTCGTCCGGCACGCCCACGGCGACACATTCGCGAATCCCCGGGTGCCGCATGACGGCGTCCTCCACCTCATTGGGATAGACGTTGAAACCGGACACCAGGATCATGTCCTTCTTGCGGTCGACCAGTTTGAGGAAACCCTCTTCGTCGATCACACCGACATCGCCGGTCTTCAACCATCCGTCTGCAGTGAAGGTTTCCGCCGTCGCCTCAGGGCGGTTCCAGTAGCCCTGCATCACCTGCGGGCCACGGATCAGCAACTCACCCGGCTCACCGGTCGGTACTTCGTTACCCTCGTCATCGACAATCTTCATTTGGGTGTCGATGACTGCCTGACCGATATAGCCTTCCTTGTAAGGTGTGTTGCCCGTCGAGGCGACCACCACCGGAGAGGTCTCGGTCATGCCGAAGCCTTCACGAACAACACTACCGGTGCGCTCGAACCAGCGCTGGGCCACCGCCAGATTCAGCGGCGCACCGCCGGAGTTGACCCACTTCAGACGGCTGAAATCGATGCTGTCAAACTGTGGATGGGCCATCAGCGACACGAACAGCGAGTTGATACCGGTCAGCAGAGTGATCTGATGCCGCTGCATATCGGCAATCATGCCGTCCAGATCCCGCGGATTGGTAATAAGCACACTGTTGAAACCGGTGAACACCGAAGCCAGGCAATTCGCGGTAAAAGCGAAGATATGGTACAGCGGCAGTGGCGACACACGTACCTCATTGCCATATTCCACTTCACCCGGCTTGATGATGCTCACGGCCTGCAATACGTTGTACAGCAGGTTGGCGTGGGTCAGCATGGCGCCTTTGGACACACCCGTGGTACCGCCGGTGTATTGCAGCACCGCCAGATCATCCAGACCACGTACCTGCTCAACTTCCGGCAGTGTCTTGCCAGCGGCCAGCGCGGCCATGAAACGGGTCACATCCGGCTCGGCGCTATGCTCCTGCGGATGGCGCCAGTCATCCAGGCTGGTGACGATCAATCGCTCAATGGCGGTATCACCCTGAACGCTGCGTACCAATGGCACCAGTTTGTCGAGCACCACCACGGCCTTGGCACCGGAATCAGCAAACTGGTGCCGGGTTTCCGGAGCGGTGTACTGAGGGTTGGTGTTGACGATGACCAGACCGGCCTTCAGGGCGCCGAAGATGGTCACTACATATTGCAGCAGATTGGGTAGCTGAATGGCCAGACGATCGCCCGGCTGCAATCCCGCTTCATGACGCAGGTAACGGGCAAAGGCA
>JASJKW010000335.1:0-9990 GCA_037621305.1 Pseudomonas sp. | reverse complement strand
TATAAGGTGACATCATGGCTCTGGGAAGTAATCCGCCCACCTAAGAGGTATTTACGATATGAGCTGGTCGATTGGCATTGAGAATTCGGGTTAAAAAGGAGAGGATGCAGTTTACGATAAACCTAACATTGACATCGAATTCCTGCTGCCAACGAGCAGCCGAAATTTCCCAGCTAAGGCCGGTACTGACGATACCGGCGTTATTGAACAGGATATCCACCTGACCGAAACGGTCGAAAGCGGCAGCGGCGAGGGATTCAACCGCTGCAGAGTCGGTCACATCCACGGGCAACGCCAGCACTTCGGTATCCAGACTGGCTGCGACGCTGTCCAGCTGCTGCGCATTGATGTCGGCCAATACCAGCCGCATCTTCAAACCTGCAGCGTGCCGGGCCAGCCCCATACCAATCCCGCTTGCCGCGCCCGTGATAACAGCAGTCCCGCCTTCGATACGAAGTGCTTGGCTCATGTGAATTCTCCAGCATTCTTATTAGTAAAGGAGGCACAGAGTTAACATACGCTACCGAGCGCAGGCATCGTCCTCATAGACTACTGCATGTTTTTCAGTCTTCCTGCTTCAGTATCAGTTGCTGGCCGCCTTGCATCCTGCCTGGCGACCAAAGAACGTAGAGTCACCCAGCGACAATCCCGAGCTGTATCCTTCCCCCCAGCGTGGCAAGCCACATGCTGTGCGCCCGGCGGCATACAGGCCCGCAATTGGCTGGCCATCGGCATCCAGAACCTCGCCAGTCGGCTGGGTCGCCAATCCGCCCAGGGTAAAGGCATAGCCCTTGAAATCGCCCTTGCAGTAGCTCAGCGCCGCAAACGGCGGCTCGGTGAGGGGGCGTAACCATTCGACTGCTTTGTGGAATGCAGGATCGGCGCCCTCGGCGGCATGCCGGTTGAACTGCTCAACGGTATGCACCAGGGTCCCCTCCGGCAGCCCCAGCTCCTGCTCGACTTCCTCCCAGGTTTCACCCGCCGCCGCAATCGGAATATCCTCCTGGGCCAGGGGACGGGCAAATATCTCAGTATCCACCAGTAACCAGGCACGCCCATTAGGCTGTCCCATCACGTCATGGGCGACCTTGCCATGGTAGCAATCCTCATTGACGAAGCGCTGGCCGCGCTCGTTGACGAAGATGCCCTTGACCAGGGAAACGGGTGGAAAATACGGCAGGGTAGTGAAGAACTCCTGCATATTGAGCGTGGCCGCTCCCACACTCATGCCCATGCGGATACCGGAGCCATCATCATTGCCGGCACTGACCTGCAGTTCGCACTCCGCCGCTGCCGGCACAAAGCGCTGGACCATGCTGGTGTTGCTGATAAAGCCCCCGGCACAGAGAATCACACCGCGACGCGCCCGCATGAATTGCGGCTCGCCGGACTCCCGGCTGACCAGGCCCACCACCCGGCGTTGCCCATCTACCACCAGCGCTAGCGCACGGCTGCCGTAACGTACCTGTACACCCAGACTCTCAGCCCGGGAACAAAGAGTCTCCATCAATAGCTGCCCGCCGCCCCAACCGGCGAATTGCACAGTGTGTCCCCGGGGAGCAGGCTTGCAGTGTTTAACATAGGGCCAGGCATTCTCGTTACCGGACCAGATCAGGGTGTCATCCGTATCCGGTTCGATCCACTTGCCCGGCAGATAGGAGCCCTTGAACGGCACGCCCTGTTCGCGCAACCAGTTGAAGTGGGCCACCGCGTTATCCGCATACAGTCCTACCCGCTCAGCATCCGCCGCCGCGCCGCCTGCCATCATCAGATAACGGTGAAAATCCTCGGTTGCATCCTCAAACCCATGCTCCCGTTGTACATCCGTTCCACCGCTTCCTCCAACATAAACCTCACCGCCGGACAGGCTCGCACTGCCACCGCCGACGCCTGCAACTTCCAATACCACCACCTCGGCGCCAGCCTGTTGCGCCTCGATAGCAGCGCAAGCTCCCGCCGCGCCGAAACCGACAATGATCACGTCTGCTTCAAGGCTCCAAGCAGGTACGTCCGCAACCGAAACCGCGCGGCCAGGCGAGTAGGTATTTATAGAATCCATGGTTTTCTCTCCATCCTCGATCGTTTATTCAGCCTGCAGCGGGCATGCTGTTGAGTACCGCATCGCCGGGGGCTCCCAATACACAGGAAGTACCTCCCGGGGTATACATCATCGTCACACAACGGTTGCAAGCGGTGCAGCCGGAGCGCTGTTGTTGCCCGTTATGCATCCGGTTGACCAGCTCCGGGTCGTGGATCAAAGCCCGACCGAGGGCGACCGTAGCGAACCCATCGGCCATCAATTGGGCGACACCAGCTGCGGAGGTCACTCCACCCAGATAGGCCAGTGGCACATCCACTGCGGCACGCACCTTGCAGGCATGCTCGAGAAGATAAAGCTCACGAAATTCCGGCGGCTTTTCGATCATGGATTGCAGCACCATGGCCGCCTTCATGACCGGGTTGGTTACAGAGGCACGGTTTTCCGGCGGGAAAGAAGAGCCGAACATGGTGGTGATGGACTCGACATTCATGCCGGCGCTCAGCACCAGCAGGTGTGCCCCTTCGGCCGCCAATTCGCGGGCAATACCGACGCCATCCTCGATTTGGTTACCGCTAGGCGCACCATCGATCATGCTGTACTTGCAGATCACCGCCAGCTCATCACCTACCGCATCCAGAACCTGACGCAGTACCTGGCGGGGAAAACGCATGCGGTTGGCCAAGTTGCCGCCGTACTCATCCTTGCGCTTGTTATACAAGGGTGAAGCGAACTGGCTGAGCAGATAACCATGTCCCATATGAATCTCAACCGCGTCAAAACCCGCTTCCCGAGCCAACCTGGCCCCGGCGGCAAAATCCGCGGCTATGCGTTGCATATCCGCAACGCTCATTTCGCGCTTGAGATACTGACCGCTCATCAGCCCGACCTTGTTGAATCCGCCACTGGCCGATAGCGGCCGTGACTGTCCGGGCACTTTGATAAAGGTAAAACAGCCGCCATGGGTGATCTGCGCCGATACCGCACCGTTTTGCGCGTGCACCGCATCGGTCAGTGCCCGCAAGTGCGGCAGGGTGGCTCGATCCAGACGAATCTGGTCGGGCAAGGTGCAGCCTTCGGCGCTGACGGCGCAGTAGGCAACCGTGGTCAAGCCAACGCCACCAGCAGCCAACCCCGCATGCAGCTGCACCAGTTGCCTGGAGGGCACGCCCTCCGGTGACATGCCTTCATTGGTGGCCGACTTGATGAAGCGGTTACGCAGGGTCAGCGGGCCGATGACAAGTGGTGTATAGGCCAATGCCAGATCGGGTTCGGAATTATTCTTCATATATTGTCTCCGAGGTGCTAGCCGGCCCAACTAACCGCTCGCTCTATGTGGCAGCTCAATCAGGTGACGGCAGATCAGCTGCCGGGGGATTTCTCTCCCGCTTACATGCTAGTGATATCTGATTCTCAAAGGCCGGGCAGGAGCCGGCATCGTCTGATCAGACGAGCGAACCAGCTGGAAAACCCTCTACTCATCAGCAACTATCCTGTTCACCCCGTTTCGTCAGATGTACTGCAGATGGACGATGCAACCAGGTGATTATTAATCCAGAGTCATCCCCAAATAAATAAAAACGGGAACACAGCGTGCTCAATAAGTCCCCCGTATATCCCATGCACTTTATTCAGGCTTGGCCATCTTTTTTGCACCCTGAGCCCTTGCCAGCAATGCCCCGCCTTCCCTCAGCCTACCGATTGCGCCAGAAGGTGCACCTAACGTCGTGGTGGTGCTGCTGGATGATGTGGGCTTCGGAGCCACCGATACCTTCGGCGGCCCTATCGACACGCCAACGCTGGGTCAGCTCGCGGATCAGGGGCTGCGCTATAACAGATTCCATACCATCGCCATCTGCTCCCCTACCCGCGCCTCACTGCTGACGGGGCGCAATCCCCATGCGGCCAACGTCGGCGCCGTGTTGAACTCTTCCAATAGCTACCCCGGTTGGCAAGGTATTCTCGGTAAGGAGACCGCCAGCATTGCCGAGGTGCTCCGCCAGAACGGCAATAACACTGCCGCCTTCGGCAAATGGCATCTGACGCCAAGCTGGGAAGCGTCTCCCCTGGGTCCATTTGACCGTTGGCCAACAGGGCTCGGTTTCGAGAAGTTTTACGGTTTTCTGGGCGGCGAAACCGATCAGTTCGAGCCGAACCTCATCGATGGGACTGTTTTTGTACATCGACCACCGGGCGACAACTACCATCTCACCGAGGATCTGGCAGAGCAGGCGGTGCATTGGATGAAATTCCAGAAATCAGTCTTCCCTGACCGGCCGTTCTTCCTGTATTTCTCGCCAGGGGCCGCACACGCTCCTCTGCAGGTACCCGAGGAATGGATTGATCGGTATAAAGGCAAGTTTGCCCAGGGCTGGGATGCTCTGCGGGAAGAAACCTTTACCCGACAGAAAGCAATGGGAGTCATCCCCCCTGAGGCAAAACTGACACCACGACACGACGAACTACCAGCCTGGGATAGCCTGAGCGCGGATGAGAAACGTGTGGCCGAACGCCTGATGGAAACCTACGCTGGCTTCCTCACCCATACCGATGTCCAGGTTGGACGTCTGGCTTCCAGCCTGCAGGACATTAACCAATTTGATAATACCCTGTTCATTTATATCGTCGGCGATAACGGCGCCAGCAGCGAAGGGGGCTTAAGAGGTAGCATCAACTATATGGGGCAGCTCCAGGGCATACCGGAATCGACCGAGCAGAAACTGGCACGCCTGGATGACATTGGGGGCCCGAATACCTTTCCGCATATACCCTCTGCCTGGGCCTGGGCCTGGGCCTGGGCTACCAATACGCCTTTCCCCTGGGTCAAACAGTTGGCCTCCCACCTTGGCGGCACCCGCAACCCGCTTGTCGTCAGTTGGCCGAAGCACATCGAGGATCACGGCGGGCTACGTAGCCAATACTCCCACGTCAACGACATCGTCCCGACAATACTAGAGGCGGCTGGAATCCCCATTCCAGAACAGGTCAATGGCGTTCCACAACAACCAGTGGACGGCAGCAGTCTATTGGTTAGCTTCAAGGATGCCGCAGCACCAGAACACAAGGCCACCCAATTCTATGAGGTGCACGGTCACCGCAGTATTTATCACGATGGCTGGTTAGCATCGGCCATCCACAGTACCCTGCCCTGGAGCGTGGGAAGCCTGCCTAGGAAAACCAACTTCGAGGACGACACTTGGGAGCTTTACCACCTGGAAGAGGATTTCAGCCAGGCGCAGGATTTGGCGCAGGTTCAACCCGAGAAGCTGAAAGCCGTGCAGGCACTGTTCAATAGCGAAGCCCAGCGTATGGGTATCCTGCTCCTACAGAACTCCTTGGTTGCGCTACGGGAAGCACCACTTCCAAATCTTCGAGCCAATCGCACCTCCTTTACCTTTTATGAGGGCGCTAGAGGTATCCCGGAGAGTAATGCGCCTGACATGCTCAACCGCTCCTGGGAGTTGCGTGCGCATATCTAGGCACCAGACAGGGATAACCTGCCCCAGGGGGGCATAGCAACGATCGGCGGCACCGTAAGTGGATGGTCGCTGTTCGTGGACGAGAAAAGCCGACCTGTGTTCGAGTACCGGGTTTTCGAGGCAGAGCATTTCCAGATCACGAGCGACACGCCGCTGCACAATGGCGAACAGCACCTGACCGTGGATTTCGATTACGATGGCGGCGGCTGGGGCAAGGGCGGAGTGTTCACCCTGAAAGCCGGAGATAACATAGTGGCAGCAGCGCGTGGAGGGAAAGCCGATAGGCGCGTAGATTTCGACTTGAAATAACGTTTGATCATCAATTACGCACAAAAAACCCCGGCGCAGTGACCTGCCCGGGGTTTTCCATGCTGCCACATAATCAATCGCGCAGCGACAACACATCCTGCATGTCGAACAAACCGCTTTTGCGCTCGCCCAACCAGATCGCCGAACGCACGGCACCTTTGGCAAAGGTCATGCGGCTGGAGGCTTTATGGGTGATCTCGACGCGCTCGCCTTCGGTGGCAAACAGCACGGTGTGATCACCGACCACATCGCCGGCACGCACGGTGGCAAAACCTATGGTCTCGCGATCACGTGCGCCGGTCTGGCCCTCGCGACCATACACCGCCACCTTCTGCAGATCACGACCCAGTGCATCGGCAACCACTTCACCCATGCGCAGCGCAGTACCGGACGGTGCATCGACCTTGTGTCTGTGATGGGCTTCAATGATTTCGATATCCGCCTCATCACCCATGACCCGGGCAGCCATATCCAGCAACTTGAGGGTCAGGTTGACACCCACGCTGAAGTTGGGTGCAAACACCACCGGCACCTGCTCGGCCGCCTTGGCGATCACCAGCTTCTCCTCTTCGGAGAAGCCGGTAGTACCGATTACCAGCGCCTTGCCCGCTGCGCGGCAGGTCTCGAGGTTGACCAGGGTACTGGTGGGATGCGTGAAGTCGATCAGCACATCAAAATCACTCAACACCTGATGCAGATCCCCGACAATATTGACGCCCAGCTTGCCCAGGCCCGCCAGCTCGCCGGCGTCAGCACCGATCAAGCTACTTTCCGGACGCTCGATTGCCGCCGTCAGACTCGCTCCTTCTGCTTGCTGGATGGCCTCGATCAAGGTTTTGCCCATCCGCCCGGCTGCGCCGATAACCGCTACTCTTTTCATGCTTGCCCCGGTCAGAACTTCATGTCTTCAAAGAAATTTTTCACACCTTCGAACCAGTTCTTGGCCCGCGGCGACTGATTGCTGCCTTCGGCCTGCAGCGTATCACGCAGTTCGCCCAGCAGCTCGCGCTGACGCTTGGTCAGGTTGACTGGCGTTTCCACGGACACACGGCACAGCAGATCACCGGCAGAACCACCACGCACCGGCACCACACCCTTGCCGCGCAAGCGGAACAGCTTGCCGGTCTGGGTGCCCTCGGGAATCTTCAGTTTGACCCGACCATCCAGCGTAGGCACTTCCAGTTCACCGCCCAGGGCAGCGTCAGCAAAGTTGATCGGCACTTCGCAGTACAGATTCTTGCCATCGCGCTGGAACAACTTGTGCTCACGTACCGAGACCACCACATACAGATCACCGGACGGCCCACCATTGACGCCTGCCTCACCTTCGCCGGAAAGACGAATCCGATCACCGGTATCCACCCCGGCCGGGACCTTGACCGACAGAGTCTTGTGTTCTTCAACACGGCCCTGACCATGACAGTCCTTGCACGGATCGCTGATCATCTGCCCTGTGCCATGACAGCGCGGACAGGTCTGCTGCACCGAGAAGAAGCCCTGCTGCATGCGCACCTGACCGTGCCCACCACAGGTGGTACAGGTCACCGGGCTGGTGCCCTTCTTGGCGCCGCTGCCATCACAGGTCTTGCAACCAACGAGCGTCGGGACGCGAATGGTGACCGAGGTGCCACGAACGGCCTCCTCCAGGTCCAGCTCCAGGGTATAACGCAGATCACTGCCACGCTGCACGCTGGAACGACCGCGCCCACCACCGCCGCCGCCACCGAAGATGTCACCGAACACATCACCGAAGATGTCGGAGAAATTACCACCGCCACCAAAGCCGCCGGCACCCGCGCCCATGTTCGGATCCACACCAGCGTGGCCGTACTGATCGTAGGCTGCGCGCTTGTTGGCGTCGGTGAGAATCTCGTAGGCCTCATTGGCCTCCTTGAATTTCTCTTCAGCCTCCTTGTCATCCGGATTACGGTCCGGGTGATGCTTCATTGCCAACCGGCGATAGGCCTTTTTCAGCTCGGCTTCACTGGCGCCGCGCTCCACGCCCAGCACTTCATAATAATCACGCTTGGCCATAAATCCTGTTTCCTTTAGAAAGCCTTACGGCACAAACAGCAACGCGGGAGTAGCTCCCGCGTTGCCCTGCCGCGTTGTGTACCGGGCCTCAGGCAGGGCCCGACGCCCGGTCACGCAAGGACTACTTGTTGTTGTCCTTGACCTCTTCGAACTCGGCATCCACTACATCGTCGCCGTCGGCATTGCCGGCGTCTTCCTGCGCGCCGCCCTGCTCAGCCTGGGCCTGTTCAGCATACATCTTCTGCACCATGGGACCGGAGGCCTCGGACAGCGCATTGATCTTGGCTTCGATGTCGGCCTTGTCATCACCCTTGATAGCCTGCTCAAGATCAGCCAGCGCCGTCTCGATGGCAGTCTTCTCTTCCTCGGTAGCCTTGTCGCCCGCCTCGGTCAGGGTCTTGCGTGTCGCGTGAACCAGTTGATCGCCCTGGTTGCGGATGTTCACCAGCTCTTCGAACTTGCGGTCTTCATCGGCATTGGCCTCGGCATCGCGCACCATCTGTTCGATTTCTTCATCGGTCAGACCGGAAGAGGCCTTGATGATGATCGACTGCTGCTTACCAGTAGCCTTGTCCTTGGCGGACACGTTGAGGATACCGTTGGCGTCGATGTCGAAGCTGACTTCGATCTGCGGTACACCGCGCTGTGCCGGCGGAATATCGGCCAGGTCGAAACGGCCCAGCGACTTGTTCTGCGACGCCTGTTTGCGCTCACCCTGCAGCACGTGAATGGTCACGGCCGTCTGGTTGTCATCAGCGGTCGAGAACACCTGCGACTTCTTGGTCGGAATGGTGGTGTTCTTCTCGATCAGCGCCGTCATCACGCCACCCATGGTTTCGATACCCAGCGACAGCGGGGAAACGTCCAGCAGCAGCACGTCCTTCACGTCACCAGCCAGTACCGCGCCCTGAATCGCAGCGCCCACAGCAACGGCTTCATCCGGGTTGACGTCCTTGCGCGGCTCTTTACCAAAGAACTCGGCAACGGTCTTCTGCACCAGCGGCATACGGGTCTGACCACCGACCAGGATTACTTCATTGATCTCGGATACATCCAGACCAGCATCTTTCATGGCCACACGGCACGGCTCGATGCTGCGCTTGACCAGCTCTTCAACCAGCGATTCCAGCTTGGCACGAGTCACCTTGACCTGCAGGTGCTTGGGACCGGTGGCGTCAGCCGTGATGTACGGCAGGTTGACGTCGGTCTGCTGGCTGGAGGAGAGCTCGATCTTGGCTTTCTCGGCTGCTTCCTTCAGGCGCTGCAGGGCCAGCGGATCGTGGTGCAGATCAACGCCGTTTTCCTTTTTGAACTCGTCCGCCAGATAGTCGATCAGGCGCATATCGAAGTCTTCGCCGCCCAGGAAGGTGTCACCGTTGGTGGCCAACACTTCGAACTGGTGCTCACCGTCCACTTCGGCAATCTCGATGACCGACACGTCGAACGTACCACCACCCAGGTCATACACGACCACGGTGGAGTCGCCACGGGCCTTGTCCATGCCGTAAGCCAGCGCAGCGGCGGTCGGCTCGTTGATGATCCGTTTGACTTCCAGACCGGCAATACGACCGGCGTCCTTGGTAGCCTGACGCTGGCTGTCGTTGAAGTATGCAGGAACGGTAATGACAGCCTCGGTAACAGGCTCGCCCAGATAAGCCTCGGCATCCGCCTTCAGCTTCTGCAGGATCATAGCGCTGACCTGCTGGGGAGTGTACTCCTTGCCGTTCAGGGTCACCTTATGGTCGGTGCCCATCTGACGCTTGATGGAAGAAACGGTGTTCTCCGGGTTGGTGATGGCCTGACGCTTTGCGACCTGACCGACCAGACGGTCGCCGGTCTTGGTAAAGCCAACAACGGACGGGGTGGTGCGGGCACCCTCAGAGTTTGCGATGACGACGGGCTCGCCGCCCTCCATGACAGCCACGCAGCTATTGGTCGTGCCAAGGTCGATACCAATGATCTTACTCATAATAAAAGCTCCTCTCAATTCAGAACGTATTGTTTATATGATGCTCAAAGTGGATAAGCGGATGTTTATTGAAACTCCCCTGCGGGAGGTTTGGCTTATTCAGCCACCACAACGGTCGCATGGCGGACGATCTTGTCGCCCAGCTTGTAGCCCTTCTGGTA
>JASJKW010000334.1:0-7139 GCA_037621305.1 Pseudomonas sp. | reverse complement strand
TGAAACTCAATCAGGCTTTAACCAGGGCTTTCCACCCCCCCCACCAACAAATCCTCCGCCCCCTCCCCATCCCCCCCCGGACTAACCAGAATTCGCACCGCGCGCACAGCCCGCTCCGGGGGTAAAACGGACCACGCCCCGGCCCGCGCACGCATGGCTACGCCGGCATTGGGGATCAGATCCAGATTGAAGCCTTTACTGGCGGCCACCATGACCGCTCGTCGTTGCACAAACAGAGCTTCCAGCGTCCGGTCGTCCAGATGCTCATCCGCCCAGGGCATGATGCTGCGCAGGTCTTGCTGATTGCACTGATCATCACTATGGATCACAGTGCCGCGCAAGCGCCAGTCGAGCAGTTTATTGCCGTCCAGCCAGAGTTCAGCGTGGCGATATTCGTACATGGCACCAACCACCTTGGCCACGTACTCCCGCCGTCCCGGACTCAGCGCCTGGGACAGGGCAAGCATCAGCATGTCGTACTGGTGGGTGCATTGCTGTTTACTGTCGATCTCCGGCAGATTGACGGCAATACGCTGACGCAGAGGTTGGCCGACGAACGCCTGCAGTTGCCGCTCTGCTTGCGGGCATATCGTCCAGGGCGTGCGGCGGGCGGTGCTGGCTACCGAGGTAATACGCTCCCCGTCATGGCCCAACTCCAGAATGAAATAGTGATGTTCATCTTCCATAGCGACACGGCAGGCAGTGGCGGTGACATCAAAGATCACCCGGCGGAAAAATACGTGGGGAGAATCCAGTTCTTGCATTGGCACGCCTCGATGGATTTTCTTATTGGTCGGCATTGTTGCGCAAAATGTCTCTATCGTGGACAGCCTACCCGTTTCTGGAAGTGGTCAGAAGGTCAATTCGCCAGATAAATACCCCATAAAAACAATACAACCACCTATTCGGGTCTGGCTCTGCCCCCCACCAGTCAAAGACAATCAGTGCAAAGATAACGGGGGACCAAGCATGTACAAGCTGATCGGCGCACCAGTTTCACTCTACACCGGCAAGGTACGTTGCTACCTGCAGTTCAAGGGCATCACCTTCAGAGAAGTTCTGTCCACGCCACAGGTCTACAAGGAGCTGATCATCCCGCGCACCGGGGTTCGTTATATTCCGGTCCTGGTTACGCCCGATGATCAAGTGATTCAGGACTCGACAGATATCATCGACCACCTGGAGCGCACCTTTCCGCAGAGATCAGTTTATCCGGAAGGCCCGCGTCAGAAGCTGGTTGCGCTGCTATTGGAAGTCTATGGAGATGAGTGGCTGGTCAATCCCGCCATGCTCTATCGCTGGGCGATTGACGAGAATCGGGAATTTGCCATCCGGGAGTTTGGCCGAACCCGTTTGCCCGGTGCCAGTAATGAAGAACAGTATGCAGCAGGCCTGGAAGCGTCCGCCCCTTTTGCCGGTGCCCTGCCCCGCCTGGGTGTAACTGACCATTCGCGCTCCGCCATCGAGCACAGTTATCTGGCTTTGCTGGATGAGCTGAACGCTCATTTCGGCAGATACGATTACTTGCTGGGAGGCAAACCCTGCATTGGCGATTACGGCCTGATCGGTCCGCTGTATGCGCACCTGTATCGTGACCCTGCCTCCGGTCGCCTGATGCGCGATCACGCTCCCCATGTAGCTCGCTGGGTGGAACGCATGATCAGCCCGGACGCCAGCGAAAACAACGGGGATTACCTACCCAACGATCAGATACCCGACACCCTGTTACCCGTCATAGCGCACATGTTCGATGAGCAGGTCCCGGTGCTGCAGGAGACCGCACGGTTATTGGAGCAATGGGCACAAGCCAATCCTGACAACAATGAAATTCCCCGCGCCATCGGCACGCTGCGCTATCGGCTGGGCGACATGGAAGAGGAACGGTTGGCGTTTCCCTACAACTTGTGGATGTGGCAGCGAGCGCATGATTTCTACCATGGCCTGGGTGCCGATGGCAGGAAGGCGGTTGATGGCGTGCTGAATAATGAGCAGGTTCAGGCTCTGAGTACACCGTTGACGGTTCGTGTGCAGAGGCGAGGTAACAGGCTGGAACGGCAGCAGTAGAATGCTGACCGGTGCCAGACTGAGCTGGCACCGGTCGTTCGGGGAATAGGCGAATGCTTCGAAGATCAGTCTGCCGTGCTGATCAGAACCCTTCCCGGTCGCGGAATCCCAACAGATACAGGATACCGTCCAGCCCCAGGGTGGAAATCGCCTGCTTGGCAGACTGCTTCACCAGTGGCTTGGCGCGGAAGGCCACACCCAGTCCGGCGATGGATAGCATCGGCAGATCGTTGGCGCCGTCGCCCACCGCAATAGTCTGCTCCAGGCTGATGCCTTCGCGCTGTGCCAGTTCACGCAACAGGTCTGCCTTGCGCTGTCCATCGACAATGGGCTCCAGCACCTCACCGGTCACCAGACCATTTTCGGTCGGCAGTGCGTTGGCGTAGACGTAGTCGATACCCAGACGCTTCTGCAAGTCTTCCGCAAAGTAGCTGAAACCGCCGGACAGAATGGCGGTCTTGTAGCCCAGTCGACGCAGTTGTGCGATCAGGGTTTCCGCGCCCTCGGTCAGGCGCAGCGACTGACCGATCTCTTCCAGCACGCTGACCGGCAAGCCTTTCAGCAATGCCATCCGTTCGCGGAAACTGGCCTTGAAATCAAGCTCACCGCGCATCGCGCGCTCGGTGATCTCCGCCACCTGCTCACCCACGCCCGCGGCTTTGGCCAATTCGTCGATCACTTCAGCATCAATCAATGTGGAGTCCATATCGAACACCACCAAGCGGCGATTGCGGCGGAAAACACTGTCCTGCTGGAAGGCGATATCGACGTTGAGCTCCTGGGAGATCGCCAGAAACTCGGTACGCAGCGCTGCGGGATCGGCGGGTTCACCCCGCACCGAGAACTCGATACAACCCTTGCCCTGATCTCCGGGCATCCCTTCGGGAATCCGCTCGGACAGCCGGTCGATGTGATCGATATTCAACCCATAGCGGGCCGTGATCTCGCTGACCCGGGCGATGTGTTCGGCGGTGACCCGGCGCGCCAGCAAAGTAACGATGTGCCGAGGCTTGCCCTGTCCGGTAACCCAGCGGCTGTACTCTTCAGCGCTGACCGGAGTGAAACGCACTTGCTGGTCCAGCTCATAGCCGCGGAACAAAACGTCTTTCAGTACGTCTGAAAGACCATCCTCACCTGCCATTTCAACCAGGATGCCAAACGACAATGTGTCATGGATAACAGCCTGCCCGATATCAAGAATATTGACGTTCGCCCGCGCCAGGATGCCGGTAATGGCCGCCGTCAGGCCAGGACGATCGGGACCGGTAATGTTGATCAGGACAATTTCCTTCAAGGCGCCGCTCCAGTCAGAAAACAAAGTTCGCTATTCTACCCGCAAATGTCCGGCTCATCACAGCTGCAGCCTTCTTCCGGCTGCGTCTACTGGCTATACTTGCGTTTCAGGGCGCCATTTCAGCCCTCAGTTCATCAATCGAGACCATTTTGAATCACACTCCGAATTCATCCGACAATCTTTTTCTGCGTGGCCATGCATCGTTGCGCAGCAAGCACCTGAAGCTGCCCGGGGCCCTGATGCTGTTGGCGCTCGCCCCACTATTGCTGATGTTTGTGCTGCTTCTCTGGTTCAGCCAGGTTCAGTTGCCGCGCGATATCGCCACACAGGCAGATCAGACCGGCAGTGAACTGGCACGGCAAATCGGTACGCTGGTGGCTGATCCACTGGCAGCAAACGACACCTTGAGCCTGAATATCATCCTGGCTCAGTGGGCACAAAGCCCGATGATTGCGCATACCAGCCTCACCTCAGCCGAAAACCGCATCGTTGCCGAAGCCGGACGCAAGCCGGCAGCCGGCAGCCTGGCGCCAGGCCAGGGTCGCTTTGTTGCAGCAGTGCACTTTCAGGATGAGCTTATCGGCCAACTGCATCTCAGTCTCGCCCGAGCGCCCTTCACTGCGCCTTCGAACAACCTGGTGCAGAGCCTGCTGTGGAGCCTGGCGTTATTGGTGATCATCGCCGGTCTGATTGCCTGGCGGCTGGGGGCAGGCATGCGCCGTGTCCTCGCAGGACTGGGTAACTGGTATGGCGATACCGGTATGGCCCCGCCGGGCATACGCCGGTCCGACGAGCTGGGTGACCTGGCCAGACGGCTGGCCGAGCGGCGCATCACCGACCTGCCGCCTCTACCGGAACCTGAACCAGAGCCCGAACCTCTCGAACCGGAAAGCATCGATGAGACGCTTGATGATGCGCTTGTGGAAGATCCATCCGATGCTGCGGAATCGGACAACCTTTCCGATGAACACATCGAGACGCTGATCGACAGTCAGAAAGAAGATGATAGCGAAGAGATCGAGAGCCCGGTAGCCCAGACAGATACCCCAGTGGAGCCGCCTCTGGACACCACTGCCCCCGAGGACGCTACCACGGATGACGAGCAGCTGGCCGAACTGCCGGAAACACCCGCGCCGCCGGCACCAGCCAGCACTGTTCTGGCGATCCGTCTGGGTAATCAGCACACTCTGCATCGTTTGCCGAGACCGCGCCTGCTCGGTCTGCTTGAACGGTATCGTGAACAGCTGGACCAGGCCAGCCGCGCCTGTGGCGGGCAATTGCATACCTTGCTGGACGGCACCAGTCTGATCTTCTTTCATCCGCAGCAGGCTGATCAGCTTGGCGACGCGCTTTTCTGTGGCGAGCTGATGCGCGTGCTGGGCCATGAACTGCAGATCCAGATTGCCGACACGGGCATTGCTCTGCATGTGCAGATCGCCCTGTGTCACACACCCTGTCAGGACATCGCACCGGATGAGCTGCAGGAGCAGTCACCCGACTGCGCGCAAATGCTGGAACGCATGCAACACAGCCGCAATCTATTGTTGCTGGATGCCGAACTGGCGACCAGCGGGCTGCTCAATGACAAGGTAGTAGTACGCAGACTGGCAAGCCAGCCGGGGGTTTATTGTGTAGAGCGCCTGAAGGAGCCCTACCAGAGCCAGCTGGAACGGCATTTGGATACGCCGGGTAGTCAGAACGGCTGATCCACTTCTACAGATCGTTCCGCGCTCCGCACGGGAATGCATGCCGGGACGCTTTGCAGGCTGTCAGATCGGACGCTGGAGCGTCCACGGCGCAGGCTCCCACGCAGAGCATGGGAGCCATCTGAGAGAGCCGAGCGGTGGCTCCGGTAAGGTCAGACTCCGCCTTCCACCGCCAGCGCATCCACCTTCTGAAAGCCTCGCGGCAGCTTGTTGCCGCGTCGGCCACGCTCACCGCGATAATGCTCCAGGTCCGCCGGTTTCAGGGTCAGGGTCCGCTTGCCTGCGGTGAACACCACGCTGGCGCCTTCCGGAAGCACAGCAAGCGCCAGCAAGAACTCCTCGCGGGTTTTCACCCGTGCCGAAGGAACGGACAGAATCTTGTTGCCCTTGCCCTTGGACAGTTGCGGCAGATCCTTCAACGGGAACATCAACAGCCGCCCTTCGTTGGAAATGGCCACGACCTGATCGCTGTCACGCTGATTGACCGGCACCGGCGCGATGACCTTGCCGCCCTCGGGCAGACTGAGCAACGCCTTGCCGTTCTTGTTCTTGGCCTGCAGATCTGCCCCCTGCACCACGAAGCCGTAGCCCGCGTCCGATGCCAGCAGATACAGCTGCTGATCTTCCGGCATCAACAACCCGACAAACTCGGCACCTGACGGCGGACTGAAGCGGCCGGTCAGGGGCTCGCCCTGCCCACGGGCGGATGGCAGGCTGTGTGCGGGCAGTGAGTAGCTGCGGCCGGTTGAATCAAGAAATACTGCCTGCTGATTGGAGCGTCCGCTGGCCTGAGCAAGGAAACTGTCACCCGCCTTGTAGGACAAGGCCGCACCGTCAACATCATGGCCTTTGGCACAACGCACCCAGCCCTTTTCCGACATGACCACGGTAACCGGCTCCGACGGCACCAGATCGGACTCCGACAGAGCACGGGCTTCCTGGCGTTCGACCAGCGGTGAGCGACGATCATCACCGTAGGTCTCGGCGTCTGCGACCAATTCGTTACGAACGGTCTTGCGTAACAGTTTCTCGCTGCCGAGAATTTTCTGCAGTTTATCCCGCTCGGCCGCCAGCGCATCCTGCTCGCCCCGAATTTTCATTTCTTCAAGGCGCGCCAGCTGCCGCAGACGTGTATCGAGGATGTAGTCGGCCTGCAATTCGCTCAGCTCAAAGCGAGCCATCAACTCGGCCTTGGGATGCTCTGCGTTACGGATGATCTCGATCACTTCATCCAGATTGAGGAAGGCCACCAACAGACCGTCCAACAGGTGCAACCTGGCCAGTATCTTGTCCAATCGAAACTGCAGACGGCGGCGTACCGTAGTGACACGAAAACCCAGCCACTCGCTGATCAGGCTGCGCAGATCCTTGACCGCCGGACGGCCATCGGTGCCGATCACGTTCATGTTGACCCGGTAGCTGTTCTCCAGATCAGTCGTCGCAAACAGGTGCTGCATCAGTTCATCAGCGTCCACCCGGTTGGAGCGGGGCACGATGACAATGCGCGTGGGGTTCTCGTGATCGGATTCGTCACGCAGATCGGCGACCAGCGGCAACTTCTTGGCCTGCATCTGCGCGGCGATCTGTTCCAGTATCCGCGCGCCGGAGACCTGATGCGGCAAGGCAGTGATGACGATGTCACCATCCTCACGTATCCACACCGCCCGGCAGCGAATCGAGCCGCGACCGGTGGCGTACAGGTTCAATAGATCGCGGCGCGGGGTGATGATCTCCGCCTCGGTGGGGAAATCCGGCCCCTGGATATGCTCCATCAACTCGTCCAGCCCAGCGGCCGGCTCATCCAGCAGACGCACACAGGCGGCAGCGACTTCGCGCAGGTTATGCGGCGGAATATCGGTGGCCATGCCCACGGCAATACCCGTGGTACCGTTGAGCAGCAGGTTCGGCAGGCGCGCCGGCAGCACCATGGGTTCCTCCATGGTGCCGTCGAAGTTCGGCTGCCAATCCACCGTGCCCTGGCCCAGCTCGCTCAACAGCGTCTCGCTGTAGCGGGTCAGACGCGCTTCGGTGTAACGCATGGCAGCGAAGGATTTGGGGTCATCCGGCGCACCCCA
>JASJKW010000333.1:0-19489 GCA_037621305.1 Pseudomonas sp. | reverse complement strand
AGGGGTGGTGAAGGTACAACCGTAATCTGCATCAGCCACCACGGCGGGGTCGAGCACTTCATCCCCGGCCGGCTTATCATCGTTATTGACCCAGCCCAACCAGTCATTTACCGCACGGGTAATTTCTTGCCCCGAAAAGTCGCAATGGCTTGGTGCTCGAATGGCACGCTGCACCAACAGATCATCATTGCCGTTCGCCTCCGCGCGCTCGCGGTACAACTGTTGATGGCGGAACGGGACATAGAAATCGCCCAGGGTATGCAAGGTCAGTACTGGTACATCAAACTCCCCATTAACCAATGGGATCCAGCGCACACCATCTTCCCGCATGAGATTTGCGTCCTCATCGGCAGTAACCCGGTTTATCTGCTCGTTGAAGGCCAGCTCCTCCTCGGTTGGTTCCTGGCCACTGGTCCAGCGGTAGACCTGATCATTATTTCCATAACCGTTCAAGGCCAGAATGCCGTCGATATCTCCCCCAGAACCACCGGTACTGAGCACGATATCGTTGAGCGCACTAGCAAAACCATATTCAAATATCGGGCGCTCGCCACCGGTCAGATTCTCTGCAATAGCCATCAAACGCTGGGCATTGATATTCTTGGGTGAAGACCAATCACGCACTCCCCCCGTGAGATTAAACAATGCGGTGACCAAAGGGCCTGGTTGAATCAGAAACTGTCCACTGGAGTCGAACTGGCCAATCAGGTCCGGAAAGGTTGAATATTCGTCATCACCATACCCTCCAAGCTCCATCATCACCCGCGGATAGTCACCCAGCCACTGAAACTGATTCTGCTCCGCCTGGCACATGGGCATCGCGCCCGCGTAAGGCACCTTGCTCAGCGTACGCTCCATATTCTCGCGATCCACCGCTGCGGCAGCGACATGACCACCCAGGGACTCACCGGAAATCAGATATTGGTTCGGCTCCGCAAGGCGCACACCATGGTCTGCTTCCAGATAATCGACGATGTTCAGCGCCAACTTGTTGGTATCCTCAATGCCCGCCCGCACATCATAGTAATTAGCCGAATAGGATGAGGAAGCCCAGGCGTAACCTGCCGCCAATACCGCATCGCGCCACGCATCCCGTGGGATCGACGTCGGCAGGTCTGCTCCCGTACCACGATAACCATGGGTGTACATGATCAGCCCATCGCCATCCCAATCATCAGGAACTTCGATGGCGTAGACGGCCTCCCCCTGGAGCCCATCATAGGTACCGACGTAAGCGCTGCTGCCGGCACGGGCAGTGACCGGAGCCACCAAAGGAGCGAAAACACGCTCGTCCTGTTCGCGAGTCATATCGGGCGGAGCAACATCGTCATCGGAACCCCCGCCACTGCTGCTACCACCACCCCCACCAAGACACCCGGAGAGCAGCAAAGCACTGAGAGTCAGGGGTAACACAGCCAAAGAGAAAGGTGTTGTGCGCAAGGTAAACCTCCATTGTTTTTGTAATAGCTACCCGGGCACGAAGCGTACCCAGCGCATTTCACAGCATAGACGAGCCTGTTTAATGCGCTGCTGCATAAGTTACGTTGATATCACCCCAGAAACGCATCACTGAAATGGGTGAGGGAGAACTTGCCGTCGCTATACCGCCCCGCAAACATCCGTGACCTGGCGGGACGGGGCTCACCTGTTACTTCAGACCCAGCCGCCGTGCCAGCTTGTGCAGGTTGCTGGCATCCAGCTCCAGCAGGCGCGCGGCCGCGCTCCAGTTATCATCGGTCGCTATCAAGGCCTGACGGATCTGCTCGCGCTGGCAAGCTTCGACGGCAATGCGTAAGGGCTGAATGTCTTCTTCAGTGGGTGCAATCAAGGGATCGGTTGCTACCTGCACCGCGCCGCCACTGATGGGGATATCCAGCAACGCCGCATCCAGTGACAGCATGGCCTGACGCGAGCCATTGCGACCCAGCGCCTTGATCGCCGCCCGACTGATCACATGTTCCAGTTCGCGTACGTTGCCCGGCCAGTCATAGGTCAGCAGCGCCTGCTCGGCGTCCGGCGACAATCTCAGACTGCGCACACCCAGGCGCGCGCGGTTCAGCTCGAGGAAGTGACCGGCCAGCAACAGTACATCGTTGCCACGATCGCGCAGCGGCGGAACCGGGACCGGATAGACAGACAAACGATGATAGAGGTCTGCGCGGAAATCGCCCTTGGCCACCGAGTCCGCCAGGTTGCGGTTGGTCGCGGCAATGATGCGCACATCCACGCGCAGCGGCTGATCGGCGCCCAAGCGCTGGATTTCGCCGTTCTGCAAGGTTCGCAACAGTTTGGCCTGCACATGCAACGGCAGCTCGCCCACTTCATCCAGAAACAGCGTGCCGCCATTGGCCGCATCAAAGCGCCCTCCCCGGTCAGTGCTGGCTCCGGAGAACGCACCTTTGACGTGACCGAACAGCTCACTTTCAGCAAGGGACTCGGGCAGCGCCGCGCAGTTGACCTGCACCAGCGGCTTATTGGCGCGCGGCGAGTGTCGGTGCAGCCAATGCGCGAACAACTCCTTGCCCACCCCTGTCTCGCCGGTGATCAAGACGGTCAGATCCGAATCTGCCACCACCGCCAGCTCGTCGAGCAGTCGCGTGACGACCGGGCTGTGGCCGACAATCCCATGCTGCTGCAGCCCCGGTAAGGCTCGATGATCGTCGGCGCGAACCAGACGTAGGGCGCGATTTTCCTGCTCCAGGCGTGTCACGCGCAGCAGCGCCTCCACCAACGGCAGCAGATGCTGCAGCTTCTGCCGGGCCGCCTCGTCAAAGGTGCCGGCGTCCAGCGCGTCGAGTGTCAGAACGCCCCACAGCTCACCTTCCACATACAGGCTTATACCCATGCAGTCATGCACCGGCAGCGGCTCGCCGGGACTTTCATCCATCAAGCCATCATAGGGGTCAGGCAAAGGGCTGTCAGATTCGAACCAGGTAGGTTCGCGGCGGGACAGTAGCGCGGCAAGGCGCGGTTGGCGGGCCACTTCAAAACGTCTGCCGAGTGCATCCTGGACCAGGCCGACGGCCGCAACCGGACGCAGGGAGTCGTTTTCATGTTGCAACAGCACAACAGCACCGCAAGCGAAGCTCTCTCGCAACACCTGGACCAGACGCTGCAAGCGTACGGCAGCGGGTAACTCAGCCACCAGGTCTGGCAGCAGAAAATGCTCAATCATGGTTCAATTCACCCTTGCATGGTTTTATTAACCATACCGCATATAGGTATATTGCACCAACAATACTTAATAACCTTAAATATCAATCAGTTATAAGTGGCACATGTATTGCTAACCTATAGGTAGCCACACATTACAGCTGTTACCGCCACCTTATCGGAGCACATCTGATGCCTTACGACTTCCTTGATACTCAGCTGGGCACCATCGCCCGAGAACTTCCAGGCGCTACCCGCGTATTACACGCCCAGCGCCTGGACTTCTGCTGCAATGGCCAGCGCACCCTGGCTGAGGCCTGCCTCCGTAAAGGCGTTGATCCTGCCGCGACTGTTGCCGCCCTTGAGCAGCTATGTGCCGTCGACCAGGACGAGCAGAACTGGAACCACGCCTCTGCCGAACAGCTGATCCAGCATATTCTGACGCGCTACCACGAATGCCATCGGGAACAGCTACCCGAGCTGATCAGGCTGGCCCGGCGTGTCGAACAGGTACACGGCAATAATCCCGATTGCCCGAACGGGCTGACTGATCATCTCTGCGATATGCAGCAGGAACTGGAAAGCCATATGGCCAAGGAGGAGCAGATTCTGTTCCCGATGCTGATGCGGGGCGAAGAAAGCCTGTCACGCGGACCGATCAGCGTGATGCGTTTCGAGCATGACCAACACAGCCAGGCGCTGGACAAGCTGTATGCGCTGACCAACGAGATCACCCCGCCGCCTCACGCCTGTAATACCTGGCAGGCGCTGTACCGAGGGCTGAACGAGTTCTGCGCGGACCTGATGGACCATATTCACCTGGAGAACAACATTCTGTTCGTTGCCCCGGCAACCGCGAAGGCACTATAAGGCAGCGCTACAGAACGAACATGGTCTTGGCGCATATGACCAGCAATACGGCATGCGCCAAGAGACTGATATTCAACAGGTGCATGGTTCGTTCGGTGACCCGCTGAGCACGTCGCAGAAAGATCAACGCCGCGTAATGGCCTATGATCAGCAGCGCGAGCAAGATCTTCAGGCTGAGCAAGGTGGCAAAGTGGCTGGAAAGCGGGTCGGCCAGCAGGCTGCGGTAGGGCCAGGCCAGCGTCAGTCCGGCGCCATAGAGCACAAGGGCAACGACATGGATGACCCGTCGGGCCTGCTGACCCAGAGCCTGACTCATGGGCGTACGCACACCGGCGTCCAGGCGACGACCGGCCGGCGTCAGGATCAGCACCTGAAAGAACAGCGTGCCGATAAACGCCATGGCCGCGAGCAGATGAAGAATTTTAATCAGCAGATATGTCATACGTTATTCCAGTGATGAAAGCGTCGTCTGATACGGCAGCGCAAAGAGCATAACAAGCAATCAGGAGATTTTCATGCCGGACAATCGCACTCAACTACCCGTGCTGTTTGCATTGGGCTTTCGCCCCTTGTTTCTGGCGGGCAGTCTGTTTGCCGTGCTGGCCATCCCGCTGTGGATCGCCGCTTTCTTCGGCCATATCGAGCTGTCCCCCGCCGGGGGCTGGCTGGCCTGGCACCGACACGAGATGGTCTTCGGTTTCGGCGTCGCCATTGTCGCAGGCTTTCTGCTGACGGCCATTCAGGCCTGGACCGGCGTACCGGCGCTCACCGGCAAACCCGTGCTGTTGATGGCCGGCCTGTGGCTGGCCGGGCGCCTGTGCTGGCTGTTCGGCGCACCCTTGTGGCTGCTGATTCCAGTCGATCTGTTATTTCTGCCACTGGTGGCCTTGGCCATCGGCCATTCATTATGGAAAGTACGTCAGGCGCGCAACTACCCGATCGTGGTCATGTTGTCCTTGCTGACCCTGTGCAACCTGCTGGTCCTGATCGGTCTGCAGAAGGAAGACTTCTTCCTGCAGCGCCACGGCGCCGTCGCGGCATTATGGTTGATCGCCGGCTTGATGGGCTTGATCGGCGGGCGTGTTATCCCCTTCTTCACCCAGCGTGGCCTGGGGCTGACAGAACCGGTGGAGGCCTGGCCGCGCCTGGACAATCTGCTTATGGTCGGCAGTATTCTGGTTGCCCTGTTGATGCTCAGCGGTGTCGGGCTACGGCCGTCACCCTGGCAGGCGCCCATTTATCTGTCTCTGGGCCTGGGTCACATCGTCAGACTGCTGCGCTGGCATCACCCGAAAATCTGGACGGTGCCGCTACTCTGGTCCCTGCACCTCTCCTACGCCTGGTTGGCATTGGCACTGATCGCCATGGCCCTGTGGCATGGCGGCTGGCTCGGTGGCTTCAGCCAGGCGCTGCACCTGCTGGCCATCGGTGGCATGGGCGGCATGATTCTGGCGATGATCGCCCGGGTCAGCCTCGGTCACACCGGGCGTCCTCTGCAACCAGCGGCCTCGATGAGCCTGGCCTTCATCCTGCTCAATCTGGCGGTACCGCTGCGCGTCTGGCTGACCATCCCCATGCCGCAGACCGGCTTCTGGCTGGCCAGCCTGTGCTGGGCAGCAGCCTTTGGGCTCTATGTGTGGAATTACACAGCAATCTTGACCGCGCCTCGGCCTGATTGGCGACCATGCTGACAACCACTGCTCTCCTTGTAGGCATTCAGTTGACTGCATCTTTCAAGGTTGTTCAGTATCTGCAGCGCCAGCCTGCAGATCCACTTCCGCAAGATTGATCTGCAGTTTGTTCAGGTAATGCAGAATGCTCACTACATCGTCAAAGCCAAAACTCTTGAGCCCTTGCGCATAAAAATCATAGATGCGCTGCTGCAACTGCCCCCAGTACGTCCACCCCTGCTCTGTCATGACCACCAGCCGCGCACGCCCATCATCCGGATGAGGCACACGCAACACATGCTGATCACGCTCCATGCGCTTGAGTACGCCGTCCAGGCTCTGGCGGCTGACCACCAAGTATTCGGTCAACATGTTGAATGAAATGCCCTGCTCGTAACCCTCGCGAGACAGTGCGCCCAGTACCGCCCACTGCACGGTACTGACACCCATTTCGTTCTGAACCTGACGCTGCAAGGTATTGCCTGTCTGAAACAGGCGGAAGAACAGCCTGTTGGCTATGCTGTTGTGTTCACTGCTATTCATGCTTCTCCACTCTCCGGCAACCGGTTCAAAGAGCCCGCCGCCGGCGAAGCTCATTTCTTCAGTGTTTCTCTGGCGATGATGTTCTTCATGATCTGGGCGGTACCATCACCGATCTGCAATCCCAGAACGTCACGCAGACGCTGCGCCATGGGCAAGTCTTCACCATAGCCGGTATGACCATGCGCCAGAAGGCACTGCTTGATGACATCAAAGGCCAGTTTCGGGCCCCACCACTTGTTCATCGCCGCTTCGGCGTTGTGCGGCAGATTATTGTCTTTCAACCACAGTGAATGGAAGCACTGCAGGCGCGCCGCATGGACATAGGTCTGATATTCGGCCAGCGGATGGGTCAACCCCTGGAACGCCGACAACGATTGCCCAAATGCCTGACGCTCATTCAACCAGACCCAAGTCTCATCCAGCGACACCTGCGCCAGCGCCAGACATTGCAGGCCAATCAGCGCACGACTGTAGTCAAAACCCTGCATTACCTGCTTGAAGCCCTGCCCTTCCTCACCCAGCATGTTCATAGCGGGCACTTCGACATTGTCGAAGAAGATCGAGCCGCGACCGATTGCCCGTTGACCAGCATCTTCAAAACGGGTTGTGGTAATGCCCGGGGTATTGGTCGGCACCAAGAAGGCGCTGATACCGTTGGCACGCTGTTCCTGGGTGCCGGTACGGGCAAATACGACAATCACATCCGACTGGTCGGCCATCGAGATCGAGGTTTTTTCGCCGTTGAGGATGAATACATCACCACGGCGCTCAGCCTTGAGCCGCAGGCTGGCTGCATCCGAGCCGCCATGAGGCTCGGTCAGAGCGATACAAGCGACCTTGTCGCCGCTGATCATCCCGCTCAACCATTCTTCGGCCAGCTCCGGCGCGGCGTAGTTGGCAATGATCTGACCATTGAGCGAGGCCAGCAGCGGGATATAACCCACGTTGAAATCACCCTTGGAAATCTCCTCGATAATGATGCCACTGGTGACGCAATCCAGATCGCTACCGCCAAAACGCGACGACAGCTCACCACCGAGAAAGCCCATCTCACCCATCTGCCGAATGGTTTCGCGCTCGATACGCCCTTCCCGATCACGGCGACGATAGCCCGGTGCCAACACATCGGCACTGAAGCGTGCGACACTGTCGCGAATGGCGTTCTGGTCTTCATTAAATCCGAAATTCATATCTGCTCTCCCACCCCCTGATCCGGGAAGCAGCCGACGACAGCCGGCCGCCGGTCTGCCTTTTTACTTGTAGTACTTGCGGAACTCGGGCTTACGCTTTTCAAGGAATGCACGACCGCCTTCCTTCGACTCCTCAGTCTCGTAGTACAGGCTCACTGCCTGCATACCCAGAGCACCTATCCCGGCAATATTTTCGCTATCGGCGTTGAACGAGCGTTTGGCAATGGACAGCGCCGTCGGACTTTTCTCAAGCAACTCGTCACACCACTTCTGCACTTCGGCATCCAGATCAGCCTGGGGCACCACGGCGTTGACCAGACCCCACTCCAGCGCTTGTTGGGCAGTGTATTTGCGGCACAGGTACCAGATTTCACGGGCCCGCTTTTCACCGATCACCCGGCTCAGATAAGCAGTCCCGAAGCCCGGGTCAACCGAGCCAACCTTGGGTCCGGCCTGGCCAAAGATGGCGTTGTCCGACGCGATACTCAGGTCACAGACCACATGCAGCACGTGACCGCCGCCAATGGCAAAGCCATTGACCTTGGCGATAACCGGCTTGGGCACCTGGCGGATCAGCGTTTGCAGCTCTTCCACCGGGAGCCCGATGATGCCGCGACCGTCGTACTGGCCATCATGTGCGCCTTGGTCACCGCCGGTGCAAAACGCTTTGTCGCCCGCACCGGTGAGTACGATGACGCCAATTTCCTTGTTCCAACCGGCGCGGTTGAAGGCGTCCAGCATTTCCATGCAGGTCTGGCCACGGAAGGCGTTGTAACGCTCCGGACGGTTCATGGTGATAGTGGCAACGCCGTCTTTTTCTTCGTAGAGGATATCTTCGTAAGTCATGATCTTTTCTCCTGATTAACCGGCCATGGTCAGGCCGCCGGACACGCTGATGACCTGTCCAGTGATGAAATCGGCATCGTCGCTGGCCAGCAGCGCAATGATTCCTGGGTAATCTTCCGGCTGCCCCAGACGACGCTTGGGCACCGCATTCTTGAATGCTTCCAGCAGTTTCTCCGGGTTATTCGAAGTGTCCGCTACCGCTTTCAACAGTGCGGTATCGGTCGGCCCCGGACAGACCACGTTGAAGTTGACGTTCTTGGTTGCCAGCTCGCGAGCCAGCGTCTTGCTCAGCCCAACCAGACCGGCCTTGCACGCGGCATACACAGCCTCACCTGAAGAACCGACCCGCGCCGCGTCAGAAGCCACGTTGATCACCTTGCCGCCGCCGGCTTCAAGCATCCGCGGCAGTACCACGTGATGCATATTCAGTGCACCGGTCAGGTTGATCGAGATCAACTGATCCCACATGGCCGGCTCGGTCTTGAGGAACGGCATGAAGCGGTCAAAACCGGCGTTGTTGACCAGCACCGTAGGAATGCCCAGGTCCTGCTCGATGGCCGCGACCGTGGTTTCAATCGCCGCGTAGTCAGTGATGTCTGCGGCATAGGCCTTGGCCTTGCCACCGGCCTCAGTGATCAGGTCAACTGTGGCCTGTGCTGCGGCTTCATCCCGATCCAGCACCGCCACCAGACTGCCTTCTTCGGCAAACCGGCGTGATACTGCCCTCCCGATTCCACCACCACCGCCGGTGATAATTACGGTTTTTCCGTCAAGTCCTCGCATAGCGACCTCTCTCATTTGTTTTATATAGGTTATGGCAGGGGTTCAGCTGCGCTTGGCGGGTGCGATCTGCACCTGCTGGGCCAGCTCCCGGAGTTTGAATTTCTGGATCTTGCCCGACGGGGTGCGTGGCAATTCGGCCATCACTTCCAGGTACTCAGGCAGATAGTTGCGTGAGACGCCCTGTTCCGACAGATAGCTGGCAACGCCTTCCAACGACAATGGTTCATAGCCGTTGTGCAACGTGACATAAGCGCATAGCCGTTCGCCCAGACGTGGATCGGGGCAACCCACCAGAGCCACGGAAGCGATTGCAGGGTGTTTGTAGAGCAGATTTTCCAGCTCAACGACGGGTATATTTTCACCACCGCGGATAACCACATCCTTGGTACGTCCCGTGATGCGGATATAACCCTCGGCATTCTTGGTCGCCAGATCGCCGGTTTCAAACCAGCCATCGGCGTCAACCTGGTACAACTCTGGACGCTTCAGATAGCCGACAAACAGACTCGCACCGCGCACCAGCAAGTTCCCCTCCTGGCCAACGGCGACAGATTCATGCCGGTCGTCTACTACCTTGACCTCCATCCAGGGGAGAGCAACACCATCCGAGGAGCTGGCACGGCTGACCGGATCATCCAGCCGCGTCATGGTCACCGCGCCGTTTTCGGTCATACCCCAAGCGGATACAACGCGCGCATTCACCACTTCGGCAGCTTTCTCCACCAGTGCGCCAGGGATAGGTGCACCGGCTGATACAAAGACCTTCAGTGAGTCCAGCTGACCGGGGTATTTGGGAGCGATGTCAATCAGGTCAGCCAGGAAGGGAGTCGAGGCCATGGTAAAGGTCGGCTGCTCGTCACGCACCACCTTCACTGCGTAGGCCGGATCCCATAGATCCTGCAATACCGCGGTCGCCTGGAGATATACCGGCATCAACACGCCATAGAGAAAGCCGGTCTGATGCGCCAACGGCGAGGCCATCATGACGCGATCCTCAGCGCTCAGACCCAGTCGTTCAGCGTAGGGAACCACGTTACTGAACAGCGTGTTATAAGTATGCAACACCCCTTTAGGCTCGCCGGTGGTGCCCGAGGTGTACAGCATCTGGGCAATATCATCAGCGCCGGTCTGGCGCTCGGAAAAAAGCACCTGCACATCCATTTCAGTTTCCCAGGCACGCTCCAGCAAGACTCGTTCAAAGCTATCCTCTCCCTCACCATCGACCACCAGCACATGTTCAAGGACTGGCAGATCTTCACGGATGCTGGCCACCATGGCGGGATAGTCGAAGCTTCGATAGGACTTGGGGATGATGAACACACGTGTTTCGGCATGTCCGAGCATGAAACGCAGCTCGCGCTCACGGAAAATGGGCATCAGTGGGTTGATCACTGCGCCGATCCGGGCACAGGCCAGGCTCAGCAAAGTCAGCTGCCACCAGTTGGGCAACTGGCACGCCACTACATCACCCTTGCCAACGCCCAGGCCAACCAGCCCCGCAGCCAGACGGGTGGCCAGTTCATTCAGCCTGCGGTAGCTCAGCTCAGCGCGCTCATCACCCGCGACGCGATAGGCCACTATCGCCGTCTTGTCAGGTACAGCAGCGACCGCCTGATCCAGATAATCGACAATCGTCTTGTCCTGCCAGGCGCCCACTTGAAGCATGGCAGCACGACGCTCGTCGAAACCCTTTGCTGTAATTTTCATATCGTCCCCACTGTCTGTGGCTTTTGTTGTTGGGTCAGGGCCTGATCGTGCAACCCAGTGCTAACGACAATACGACCAGCTGTTTTTCATGTCAACATGTTGTCTTTATTTTCCATTAAAACTAAAGTCAAATTTCTACATACACCCATGAAACAGCAACTCTCACCACCAACAAAAAGGTCCAACCCAATGAATTACAACAACCTGTTGGTTGAAATACAGGATTCAGTCGGTCTTGTACGCCTGCACCGTCCAGCGGTATTGAACGCACTCAACGGCGAACTGATGGATGAGCTGACCGCGGTTTTGCAAGGCTTTGAACAGAATGAAGGTATTCGAGCAATCGTCATTACCGGCAGCGAAAAAGCCTTTGCTGCCGGTGCGGACATCGCCGAGATTCGTCATCAGTCATTTGCCGATGCCTACCGCAACAACTTCGTCACCGCCAACTGGGAGCAAGTCACGCGCTGCCGCAAGCCGGTCATCGCTGCTGTGGCGGGTCTGGCTCTGGGTGGTGGCTGTGAGCTGGCCATGATGTGCGACTTCATCATTGCAGCCGACAATGCGCGCTTTGGCCAACCGGAGGTCAAGGTCGGCACCCTGCCTGGCGCGGGTGGCAGCCAGCGTCTGACCCGCGCAGTCGGCAAGGCCAAAGCCATGGATATGTGTCTGACAGGACGCCTGATGGATGCGCAGGAAGCCGAGCGCTGCGGTCTGGTCAGCCGTATCGTGCCACTGAAAGAACTATTGGCAGAGACGATGGACGCGGCACGGACCATCGCCAGCTATTCCGGCCTCGCCGTCATGCTCAACAAGGAGGCCGTCGGGCGCGCCTTCGAAACCACCCTGACGGAAGGCTTGTTATTCGAAAGACGATTGCTGCACGCCAGCTTTGCGACGGAAGATCAAAAGGAAGGGATGGCTGCGTTTATCGAGAAACGGGCGGCGGAGTGGAAGGATAAGTAGAGGGTAGCGTTCCATGTGGCTGACGATTCTAGAATCCTCGACCACATGAAATATCAACGCCGGGAGCGCTCGGAACAGGATGCGGGAACGCCCGCCTTACAGCAGTTCCTTGCGCAACTCCGCCGGCGACTTGGGCGACAACAGTCCCGGGGCCACATCCAGCACCGTCTGCGCACCAATCACGCCGCTCTGGTTCAACCGCCAGGTGGCGCGCGCATAAGCGACCAGCACGGCTGCGGTGAACTCGGGGTTGCTGCCCAGTTTGAGGGTGTATTCCATCACCTGGGTAGTGCCGGCGTCGGAGGTCCCGCTGCGGATCACTACACCGCCATGGGGCATGGCAGCATGGTCGCGGCGCAGTTCTTCTTCGCTAATGAAATTGACGGTGGTGTCGTAGTCAGCGAAATAGTGCGGCATGCTGACGATGCTCTGCTCCACCTCGGCCGCATCAGCGCCGTCGGCCAATACCACATAGCATTCGCGCTTGTGCTTTTCGCGGGTGGCCAGCTCTGGCAGCTCGCCATTGCGCACACGCTCGATCGCTTCTTCTGCAGGCAGTGTGTATTGCACGCCGGCCTTCACGCCATCTACCCGACGCACAGCATCAGAGTGGCCCTGACTCAACCCCTTGCCCCAGAAAGTGTAAGTCGCGCCCACCGGCAGGATGGCTTCGCCATACAGGCGATTGAGGGAAAACAGTCCCGGATCCCAACCCACGGAGATCATCGCCGTCTTGCCTGCTGGATGAGCGGCGCTGTCCATGGCGGCATGGTATTCGGGGATGGTGGCGTGGGTGTCGAAGCTGTCGACGGTATTGAACATGGCTGCCAGCACCGGGCCCTGTTCGGGCAGGTCATTCTTCGAGCCGCCGCACAGGATCAGTACGTCGATCTGGTCGCGAAACTGTTCGATATCGTTCTGGGCATGTACCGCAACGCTGTTGTCGAGCAGTTGCACGTCCGCAGGATTACGCCGACTGAAAACGCCGACCAGTTCCATATCCGGGCTCTGGGCGATAGCCATTTCCACGCCCTTGCCGAGGTTGCCGTAACCTGCGATGCCGATTCTGATTTTGCGCTGCATATGAAGACCTGACCTTGTATGTGTGCCCACTCCGCCTCATCAAACCGCGGAGCAAAGCGCGAATTATACAGACTGTGACGACATTTTCGGCCCCGTAAGGGCAACACGTTATTTCAACTCTCTGCCCCGGCAGCTTTCAGCCCTTCCATTTCCCGCACCGGCACACCCATGTCGCGCCATTTGTCCGGGTGACAACTGAACAGCAGCACCTGATGTCGCTGGGCAGCGTCGAACAGAATGCGTTTCATCTGTTCCAGTCGCGGCTGGTCGCTGTGTACCAGGGCGTCATCCAGAATAATCAGCGTCGGGCGGCCAGCTTCGCGCAGTAAATCGGCATAGGCCAAGCGGCTGATCAGCCCCATCTGCTCACGCGAGCCAAAACTCAGAGCGTCAAACTCCCCCGCTTCCTGCCCATGACGGACCAGGCGTCCGGGCAACAGATTTTCATCGACCTCCAGCCTTGCCTGGGGAAACAGCAGTTGCAGATAGTGATCCAGATGCTTCTGCAGTGGTGCCTGCAATTGTCGGGTGAGTTGCTGACGTTTTTCGCTGAGCAGGCCATGCAGCAGGTTCAGCGCGTTGGCCCGGCGCTCCAGTTGCTGGTGTCGACGGTTTTCGCTTTCCAGCTCGACGGCCAATCTGGCGCGGTTTTCTTCCAGCCCGTCTGCACCTTCGCTTTGCAGCCGCGCCTGCAGTGCAATCAGTTCTTCGCGGCGCTGATTGAAGGTCTGTTCCAGCTGCGCCGCGCTGGCGCGGTAGCGTTGAATATCCTGATCGAGGATGTCCGGTCTGGCACTGGCAATGCGTGCGGCCCGCTCCTGGGTCAGCTGCTCCAGTCGCGTTTGGTCGGCGCGCAGCGCCAGCAAACTGTCGTTGAGCTGTTGCTGTTGTTGACGCCGTTGCGGGTCGTCCAGCTTCGCTTGCAGCAGGCGAGATTCCTCGTCCGCGCTGACAACACTCTGGCGCAACTTGATCAGCGTTTCGTTATGCTCACCGGTAGCCTTCTCGGCCTGCTGCAGACGCCCTGCGGCCTGCTCCAGAGCCTGCTCGGCGATATTGATCGGCGGCAACTGCTCTTCCGCCAGCACCGGCAGGTCCTGCAACTCCTGCTCCAGCTCCGCCAGACGCGTTTCGCCAACGGTCAACTGCTGCGCCAGCGCGTCGATTCCCTCCGGGGCATGGCCTGCCTGGAGCCGGCGGCTGGTCAGAATCGCGGTGTTCAATGTTCGGCGCAGTTCCAGCTGCTCACGGGCAGCGTCCAGCGACACGACCTGCAGCTCATCAAGAAGTCCCTGCAGCTGCTCCTGCCCACGCTCGATCTGCCGTACCAGCTCGCCCAGGTCCTGCCCGCCAGGCGTAATGGTGAGCTGACCAATGCCGGCAATCTCGATCCGGGTCTCCTGCAGCAACAGGGATTCGCCGGTGCCGCTGACCAGTTCACTGCCCACCGCCATCTGCTGATCAGGCAACAACTCAAAGTGCAATCTTGTGGCAATACTCTGCTGGCGGATGTTCAGCTCGCGCAGCCGGGTATGCAGCGCTTCGAGTCGGGCGAACGTTTTATCATCGACCCGGATTGCCGACAGCCTTTGCTGCTGTTCAAGCAGATCACTCTGCAGCTGACGCGCCTGCGTCAGGCTGGCCTGATACTGCTGCTGTTGGCGCAGCAGTTGTTGCTGCTCGCGTTCCAGGGTCTGGCGGCGAGCCAGCTGATGGGCCTTGCGTTCCTGCTCGCGCGCCTGTTGGTAGGCGGCAAGCGCTGCATCCCGCGTAGCCGCCAGCTCTGCATGCTGCGCGGACAGGCGCTCGAGCTGCCCTTGCAGCTGTTGCGATTTCGCCTGGCGTTGCTGCAGATCGTCAGCCTGCTCCTCGTGAGCACGCAGCTGATCCAGCACCATCTGCCGGCTGTTGCGGTTCTGCTCCAGCTCCTGCAGCTCACGCTGCTGCTGGTCCGCCAGCAATGTCACCTCAGCCTGCTTCTGTTCCGCTTCCTGCTGCTGCGCGCGCAGTGTCTGCCAGGGGCGCTCGGTTTCATCGCTGGCCTGCTGCTGACGCAGTTCGCCCAGGCGATCCACCTGCTGGCGATAGCTGGTGATGCGCTGGTCAAGCTCCCGCAGCTCACTGTCGAGCGCAGCAAGCCGCTCGATACTCGCCTTGTAGTCACCGCGCGGCTTGCCGCCGCCGGTCAACAGCTCGTCCAGCTGGCCGCGAACCTGCCGAGTGATCTCGTCACCATCACTGCTGGTCATTTCCCCGAGACTGGCACCCAGTACCGACTTGAGGTGGTCGCCAGCATGGGTGACCGCCTCGCCAAGCTCCTGCCCCATGCCCTGCTCTATCCATAGCAGGCCGGGAATTCCCCAGTGCTCTGCCTTGCTGGCGCCACGGGTGGCAACAGTGAACCCCAGCATGGCGGCGAGCTTGTCCTCCGCTTCGTCACCACTGAAACGCTCACCCTCGACGGTCAGGTCGCAACGCTTGCGCTGCAGAAAACGCTTGCTCAACTGCCACTGCTTGCCGGCATGGCTGAATACCAGCTCGACCTCCGGCGCGGCGCCGGAATCACCCCATGGGCGCAGGTCGGCCAATGTGCCGGAGCTGTGGCGCTCGAAAAAGGCCGCGCGAATGGCGCGTACCAAAGTGCTCTTGCCGGACTCGTTGGGTCCGCAGATCAGGTTGATGCCAGCACCGAACCCGTCAATGCTCAGAGGCTCACGGAACTGCCGAAACTGATTTACCCGCAGTTGCTGCAACTTCATGCCGGCGTCCCTCCCGCATGCCGCTCACGCAGCAAACTCGACAGAATGCCCAGCGCCTCGCGGGCCGTGTCGTGGTCATCGGCCTGCTGCAGATCGCGCAGCTGATTGACCACCTCACCCAGATAGCCGTCAGCCTGCAACGCAGCAATGTCCTCGTCAGTCGGAATCAACCGCAGCTCATCCAGATGGCATTCCAACACCCGATGCTGTGCTTGCGCGTGTCCCAGCGCGGCCTGCAGACGCTGCTCACCGGCAAGATCCAGCTCGCCTTCGAGACGCAGATTGATGACGCTGCTGCGCTCGATGTTCTCCAGCTCTTCAATCAAGGCGTCCAGATCCGAGGCCACGTTCAACCGGCGCTGCCATTGCAACCAGGGAAATTCACCGATGGCTATCGGGGTTACCTGCGGCTCGGCGCCGGGAGCATCAATCCGCACATCCAGCAATTGTCCGGCACCGTTGCTCTTGAAACGATCCTGCTCCGGCGTACCGCTGTACCAGATACGGTTATCGATCTGCCGACAACCGTGCCAGTCACCCAATGCCAGATAATCCAGCCGGGCACGTTCGGCGCGCAGGGGGTCGATGGGGTTGGGGGAGTCGATATCCTCGGCGAGAATGCCCTGCACGCTGCCGTGGGCAATGCCGATACGCAGCAGCTCCGGCGGCGTCGGCGCGTGGTCGAACCAGTCAGTCAGATCATTGAAGGTGTGACGCTGGGTCAAGGGCGCCGGGAGGACGGCGAACCCCTGGTCAGCAAACAACATGACCTCCGGCGTCAGCAGCAGATGCACATTGTCCGGCACCGCATTCAGACGCCTGGCACGGGTCCAGATGCTTTCCGCCAGGGCCGCATCATGGTTGCCCGGCAACATGATCCACGGCCCGTCAAAGGCCTGCAATGCCATGAACAACCGCCGTACCGTGCGATCGGAGATGGTCTGGGCGTCGAATATATCCCCCGCCACCAGTACCGCATCGACAGCCAGTTCCGCTGCCAGTGCCGCAATGCGCTCCACTGTGCTCAGGCGCGCCTGAGCCAGTGCAGGACCATCTTCCGGGCCGAAGCGATCGTACTGACGACCGATCTGCCAGTCAGCCGTGTGCAGAAAGCGTGGCATGTTCTCTCCCCTGTGCGAATCCGATTCCGGATTGTAAACGCAAGGGGCAACAAAGGGGGGCCAGTCACACCACCTGGGTGTATCGGGCTTCGTCTACCTGATACTGATAGGCATCGAACACCATGCAGATGCGCGCCACCAGCGGTCGTCCGGCCGGCAGAATCTCGATGCCCGCTTCATTCAGGCGAATCAGCCCGTCGCTGTGCATTTGCCGCAACGTACCGAGGCAATCGGCAAAATAAATGGCGAAATCGATATTGAAGCGCTGTTCTATGCCCGCAAAACTCAACGCATAGCTGCACATCAGGCGGTTGATCACCAGCCGCCGCACCCGGTCATCGGCCGTGCATTTCAGGCCGCGACGCAGCGCCAGCCGATGCTCTTCCAAGCTCTGCTGATAGAGTTTGATGTCACTGGTATTGCGGCAATGGAAATCGCCCACCTGACTGATGGCTGATACACCCAGCCCGATCAGATCGCAGTCGCCACCAGCAATATAGCCCTGAAACCCTCGATTCAGCTGCCCGGTTTCCTGCGCGTTGCTCAGGCTGTCGTCGGGTAACGCGAACTGCCCCATACCGATATGCCGATAGCCAGCACTCTGCAGCTGGGCGAAGCTGTTGCTGATGATCTCCAGACGCATGTCGGGGCCGGGCAGCTCGGCCAGGCTGATCTTGCGCTGGGGCAGGAACAGATCCGGCAGATGCGCGTAGTTGTAGAGCGTCAGGCGATCCGGATTCATCTCGATGATCGTCGCCACGGTACGTGCGAACGAGTCCGGCGTCTGCCTGGGCAGGCCATATATCAGATCGATGTTGACCGACCGATACGCCAATGCGCGCGCCGCGTCCATTACCGTTTGCGTCTGCTCCAGACTCTGCAGTCGATTGATTGCACGCTGCACATCCAGATCAAGGTCCTGCACACCAAAACTGACCTTATTGAAACCCAGCTCGCGCAACAATCCCATGGTCGGCCAGTCTGCTTCACGGGGATCGATTTCGACGCTGTAATCGGCTATATCGTCTTCATATATATTGAAACAGTCACGCAACCAGGTCATCAGCTGGCGCAGATCCTCATGGCTGAGGAAGGTCGGCGTGCCGCCACCCAGATGCAATCGCTCGATCCGCTGCACCGGATTCAGATGCGCACTGATCAGCTCTATCTCGCGGCTCAATGCCTGCAGATAGGGTTGCGCACGGCTGCGGTCCTTGGTAATGATCTTGGTGCAGGCGCAGTAGTAGCAAACGTTGGCGCAGAACGGAATGTGCACGTAAAGTGACAACGGTCGGCAGGCATCGCGGCTCTGCTGCAAGGCCGTGACAAGATCGGCCGGCAGTACGCCATCGACGAACTGCGCCGGCGACGGATAAGAGGTATAACGCGGGCCCGGCTTATCGTAACGGCGGATCAGGCCGGCGTCCCACTTGACTTGATCGGACATGGAAAGATGCTCCGCTGCGATTTTTCTCTGATGTCGGCGAGATTACGCCCTTCCCCGGTGCGCCACGTTGACGCATATCAAGATCCAGGGCTCGCATTCAGCATGAATTCGCCACAGGGGTATGGTCTGCACAGCTGGAAATGCTTACTCTGCAACAAATCAATCAAAGGCGGGCAAATATGGCTCTGACTCAGGAACAACGGCAGATGATTGTCCTTCATCCCCTGTTCTCTCATTTCAAGGCACCGGCTCAGGAAGAGCTGCTGGCTGATGCCCTGGTGCGCGATTATGATCCCCAGGCATTGATTCAGCGTCAGGGCGATCCGGCCGAGCGCTTCTATCTGGTGCAATCCGGCAAGGTCAAGCTGTACCGCATCTCGGCCGATGGCAAGGAAAAGGTCGTCGAGATCATCACCGCCGGCAATACCTTTGCCGAGGCCATCATGTTCATGCAGAAGTCGGTCTTTCCGGTGTGCGCCGAAGCGCTTGAGCCGGTCAAGCTGATTGGCTTCTCCAACCGCCTGATGCTGCGTCATCTCGAACAGAATCCACAAACCTGTCTGCACCTGCTGGGGCATATGAGCGTGCGTTTGCACCAGCGGCTGGACGAACTGGAACACCTGACGCTGCAAAACGCGACCCAACGGCTGGCCCTGTACCTGGTCAGCCAGGTTCGCGACCGCGCCGGGGACAGCGCCGAAATTGAACTGGTGCTGCCCAAGAGTCTGATTGCCGCCCGCCTGTCGATCAAGCCGGAAACCTTCTCACGCGCCATCGCCAATCTGCGTGACCGCGGATTGATCGACAGCCGCGCCCGCCTGATCAGTATCCCCAGCATCCGCAATCTGCTGGATGAGTTCGCCGGAGGTCAGCAGCATACCGAGCACAAGGCGAGCATTATTGCGTCTGACAGCCTTTAGACTCACATGCTGATGAAATGGATATGGCGCAGTGTAGCGTCGCTGGCGCTGGGCTTGGGTGCTCTGGGAGTATTGCTGCCCGGCTTGCCCACCACGCCTTTCCTGCTGTTGGCCGCCTGGGCAGGTGCTCGCGGCTGGCCGGAGTTGGAGCAACGTCTGCTGAGTCATCCCAAGTACGGTCCGTTGAGTGATGATTGGCGTGAACACCGCGCCGTGCCGCGCCGCGCCAAGTGGCTGGCCAGCGCGCTGATGCTCAGCAGTATCCTGATGATCTGGTTGTTGCCGGCCCCGATGTTGCTGCGCTGGTTCCTCAGCCTGTTCCTGCCATGCGTTGCACTGTGGCTGTGGACCCGTCCGGAGTCCGATCGGATATGAAAGCTCCAGCCAGCCCCTACCCATCTTCAATAAAAAACGGGAGCCAAATGGCTCCC
>JASJKW010000332.1:0-5825 GCA_037621305.1 Pseudomonas sp. | reverse complement strand
AGCAATAAAGATTAAACGCGAGATGAGTGAAGACAAAAGAGGCGCAAAACGTCCGCCGATCAACGAAAATATCACGGCGCCGGAAGTGCGCCTGATTGGCGGCGAAGGTGAACAAATCGGGAGCGTGTGCTGTCAGGAAGCCATGGCCGCCGCTGAGGAGGCCAAGCTAGACCTGGTTGAAATCTCCCCCGATGCAGAGCCGCCTGTTTGCCGGATCATGGATTACGGCAAGCACATCTTCGAAAAGAAGAAGCAGCAGGCTGCTGCACGGAAGAATCAGAAGATCATCCAGATCAAAGAAATCAAGTTTCGTCCAGGGACGGAAGAAGGGGACTATAAGGTCAAGCTTCGCAACCTTATCAAGTTCCTCTCTGAGGGTGACAAAGCCAAGGTATCCTTGCGATTCCGTGGCCGCGAAATGGCTCATCAGGAGCTGGGCATGGAGCTGTTGAAACGGGTTGAAGCTGACCTGCTTGAATACGGCACCGTTGAACAGCACCCGAAAATGGAAGGTCGTCAATTGATGATGGTCCTAGCACCCAAGAAGAAAAAGTAATCTCCAGGGCAACGCCAGGCCTTGTGATTATCTTATCCACTCTATTTGGAGTAACTGAACATGGCAAAGATGAAGACCAAAAGTGGTGCCGCCAAGCGCTTTAAAGTGACTGGCAACGGCATCAAACACAAGCACGCTTTCAAGAGCCACATCCTGACCAAGATGAGCACCAAGCGTAAGCGCCAACTGCGTGGGACTTCCCAGCTCAATGCTGCGGATACCCAGAAAGTTGAACGCATGTTGCGCCTCCGTTAATCAAGGTTGAGGATTTAAAGAATGGCTCGTGTTAAGCGTGGTGTAATGGCGCGTAAGCGTCACAAGAAAATTCTGAAGCTCGCCAAAGGTTACTACGGTGCGCGTTCGCGTGTGTTCCGTGTTGCCAAGCAGGCGGTCATCAAGGCTGGTCAGTATGCCTATCGTGACCGCAAGCAACGGAAGCGTCAGTTCCGTGCTCTGTGGATCGCTCGTATCAACGCTGGTGCTCGGATTAACGGTATGTCTTACAGCCGTCTGATCGCTGGTCTGAAGAAAGCGTCCATCGAAATCGACCGTAAGGTTCTGGCCGATCTGGCTGTGAACGAAAAAGCGGCGTTTACCGCGATTGTCGAAAAAGCAAAGGCTAGCCTGGCTTAAGCCCTCGTTACGACAATCACCGGCGCTCGCGTCGGTTGGCAACGTCATTAATAGGGGAAGAGCCTTATCGCTCTTCCCCTATTTTTGTTTCTGGAGTGTGAAATGGAAAACCTAGACGCGCTGGTCTCCCAGGCCCTGGAGGCCGTGCAGCAGGCGGTGGATGTTAATGCACTGGAGCAGATCCGCGTCCAGTATCTCGGCAAGAAGGGCGAGCTTACCCAGGTGATGAAGACCTTGGGCAACATACCTGCTGAGGAGCGCCCCAAAGTCGGTGCCATGGTCAATGAGGCCAAAGAGCAGGTGCAGGGTGTGCTCAATGCACGCAAGGCTGATATGGAAGCTGCAGCACTGAATGCCAAGCTGGCAGCAGAGCGGGTTGACGTAACCCTGCCTGGCCGCGGCCAGGTGAGCGGTGGGCTGCATCCGGTTACCCGGACCATGGAGCGGATTGAAGAATTCTTTTCCCGCATCGGCTATGCCGTTGCGGAAGGCCCTGAGGTGGAAGACGATTACCACAACTTCGAGGCGCTCAATATTCCTGGCCATCATCCGGCTCGGGCAATGCACGACACTTTCTATTTCAACGCCAACACCCTGCTGCGCACCCATACCTCACCCGTACAGGTGCGGACCATGGAGAGTCAGGAGCCGCCGATTCGCATCGTCTGTCCTGGTCGGGTCTATCGTTGCGATTCGGATCTGACCCACTCACCGATGTTCCATCAGGTCGAGGGGCTGCTGGTCGATCGCAAGGTGAGCTTTGCGGATCTCAAGGGCACCATCGCAGAGTTTCTGCAGGTGTTCTTCGAGAAAGATTTGAAGGTGCGCTTCCGGCCGTCATTTTTCCCGTTCACCGAGCCTTCCGCTGAAGTCGATATTCAGTGTGTGATGTGCAGCGGTAATGGCTGCCGGGTGTGCAAACAGACTGGCTGGTTGGAAGTCATGGGGTGCGGCATGGTTCACCCCAGCGTATTCCGCTCCTCGGGGATCGACCCTGAGAAATTTCAGGGCTTTGCCTTCGGCATGGGCGTCGAGCGCTTGGCCATGCTGCGTTACGGCGTGAACGATCTACGCCTGTTCTTCGACAACGATCTGCGCTTTCTTGCGCAGTTCCGTTGACACCGTGACCGCAACCCCTTTGATAGCAGGAAAAGAACATGAAATTCAGTGAACAGTGGCTGCGCAGCTGGGTGAACCCCGAGGTTTCTCGTGATGATCTGGTTGCGCGTCTGTCCATGACTGGCCTTGAAGTGGATAGCGTTACCCCGGCTGCCGGTGAGTTCAGTGGCGTCGTGGTAGGCGAGATTCTCTCCGCCGAACAGCATCCTGATGCAGATAAGCTGCGCGTCTGTCGCGTCAGCAATGGCAGTGAAGAGTTCCAGGTTGTGTGCGGTGCGCCGAATGCCCGGGCCGGTATCAAGATCCCCTTTGCCATGGTGGGGGCTGTGCTGGGTGAAGACTTCAAGATCAAGAAGGCCAAGCTGCGCGGCGTGGAATCCTTCGGCATGCTGTGCTCCGCTGAAGAGCTCAAATTGTCGGACGATCACGATGGTTTGTTCGAGTTGCCTGCCGATGCGCCGACGGGGCAGAGCCTGCGCGAATATCTGGGCCTGGACGACGCTATCATTGAGGTCGATCTGACACCCAACCGCGGTGATTGCCTGTCCATCGCCGGCTTGGCGCGGGAAGTGGGTGCCAACTACGCTGTTCCCGTTACTCGCCCAACGATCGAGCCGGTTGCTGCAGTGCATGATGAGGTGCGCCCGGTCGAGCTGCTGGCTCCCGCAGCGTGCTCGCGCTATATCGGCCGGGTTATTCGCAATGTTGACCTGTCACGTGCGACGCCGCTGTGGATGGTCGAACGCCTACGCCGTAGCGATATCCGCAGTATCGATGCGGTAGTGGATGTCACCAACTACGTCATGCTTGAGCTCGGCCAGCCACTGCACGCTTTTGACCTGGCTCAGGTGCGTGGTGGTATCCGTGTGCGGATGGCGGAAGAAGGCGAAAAACTGGTGCTGCTTGATGGCCAGGAAATAAGCTTGCGTAGCGATACGCTGGTAATCGCTGATCACGAGCGTCCGCTGGCCATGGCTGGCATCATGGGGGGCGAGCATAGCGGGGTCAGTAAGGGTACAACCGATCTGTTCCTGGAAAGTGCTTTTTTCGACCATATTGCTATTGCTGGCAAGGCACGTAATTACGGCCTGCATACTGATGCTTCGCACCGGTACGAGCGCGGCGTGGATTGGCAGTTGCAGCGTGAAGCGGTCGAGCGAGCTACCGCATTATTGTTGGACATTGTGGGTGGCGAGCCAGGCCCGATCACCGAAGCTGTCGAGCAATCCCATCTGCCGCAGCCGATCAGCATCACTCTGCGCAACGAGCGTGTTTCCCAGATGCTTGGGCTGGAAATTGCCCCAGCAGAAGTGGAAGCCTATCTGCGCGGTCTGGAGTTGAAGGTTACAGCCAGCGGTGAAGGGGTGTGGCAGGTTGATGTGCCCAGCCACCGCTTCGATATCACTCTTGAGATCGACCTGATCGAAGAGCTGGCTCGACTGTATGGCTACAATCGTCTGCCGGTCAGTGCGCCGACTGCCGCCTTGAGTCTCACCGCCAAGCCGGAAACTCAAGGCGAGTTGCCGATCCTGCGTCGTCTATTGGTGGCGCGTGGTTACCAGGAAGCGATCACTTACAGCTTCATCGAGCCAGGTCTGAGCAAGTTGTTTGACCCACAAAGTGAGCCGCTGGCTCTGGCGAACCCTATCTCCAGTGACATGTCTGTTATGCGTACGTCATTGTGGCCAGGTTTGAGCAAGGCTGTTCAACACAACCAGAACCGTCAGCAGGCACGGGTACGCTTGTTTGAAAGTGGCTTGCGGTTTGTTCCACAGACTGACGGAGAGCTGCTGCAGGAGCCTATGCTGTCTGGTATTGCCTGCGGTACCCGTCTGCCTGAGGGCTGGGCCAATAGTAGCGATAAGCTGGACTTCCATGATGTCAAAGGTGATGTGGAAGCCGTGCTGGGGCAGGGCGGTGCGCTGGACGCATGCACCTTCGAGCCAGCAGAGCATCCCGCGCTGCATCCGGGGCAGTGCGCGCGTATCCTGCGTGAGGGGAAATTGGTCGGCTGGCTTGGAGCATTGCACCCACAACTGGTAGATACGCTGGATCTACTGGGCCCGGTGTTTGTCTTTGAGTTGCGATTGGATGGCATCCTGGAAGGGCGGTTGCCGCGCTTCAGCGAACTCTCGCGCTTTCCTGAAGTCAGACGTGATATCGCCGTATTGGTGGACAAGTCTGTTGTTGCTGGAAACCTGCTGGCCGATATCCGCGAACAAGCCGGCGAGTTTCTCAAGAACCTCAGGCTGTTTGATGTATATGAAGGGAAAGGCATTGATCCCCAAAGCAAAAGCCTGGCGATCGGCTTGACCTTGCAGCATTCATCGCGCACTCTTATGGACGAAGAAGTGAATGCAGTTATGGACAAGGTGCTCGGCTCACTGGAGCAAAGGTTCAACGCCACACTAAGAAAATAGGGATTGCTATGGGGGCTCTGACAAAAGCAGAAATGGCGGAACATCTCTACGAGGAACTTGGCTTCAACAAGCGTGAGGCCAAGGAACTGGTAGAACTGTTTTTTGAAGAGATCCGCAATGCGCTGGAAAGCAACGAGCAGGTCAAATTGTCCGGTTTCGGCAACTTTGACCTGCGCGACAAGCGCCAACGCCCCGGTCGTAATCCGAAGACCGGTGAAGAAATACCTATTACAGCCCGGCGTGTGGTTACATTCCGCCCCGGTCAGAAACTCAAGGCCCGAGTAGAAGCTTATGCTGGAACCCAGCCATAACAACGAACTGCCGGCGATCCCGGGAAAGCGCTACTTCACCATCGGTGAGGTCAGTGAGCTCTGCGCTGTCAAACCGCACGTGCTGCGCTACTGGGAGCAGGAGTTTCCTCAATTGTCCCCGGTCAAGCGCCGTGGCAATCGACGCTATTACCAGCGACAGGATGTGCTGATGATTCGCCAGATTCGCGCGTTACTATATGACCAGGGTTTTACCATTGGCGGTGCTCGCCAACGCCTCTCTGGCGACGAAGCCAAGGACGACGGCAGCCATTACAAGCAGCTTATCCGTCAAACTGTGGCTGAGTTGGAAGAAGTGCTTCAGGTGCTCAAGGCAAAATAGTCTGAGTAATGAAAAAAACCTTTCGCATTTCAGTTAGTTAATGTATAGTTCGTCCCGCTTTGGCAGCAACCGCAAAGCATCGTCGGGGCGTAGCGCAGCCTGGTAGCGCACTTGCATGGGGTGCAAGGGGTCGAGTGTTCGAATCACTCCGTCCCGACCAAACAAAGAAACGACAAAGCCACCTTCGGGTGGCTTTGTCGTTTCTGCTCTATAGTATATGGCTGGGGCTCAGGCTAAGCTCGGGGGCATATCGCCCTATGGATGTGCTGTGAGTCGAAAGCCGATCATCTATATAGGCTGCTCTGTTAATTTGATGATCTGCTATTGACAGGCAAGCGAAACGGCGTAGAATGCGCCGCTCACTGAAGAGGCCGGCAGGATCGCTTCTTCCAGGTGAGAAAGGAATTGCAGGAAGGCGTTGACAAGGGGTGTTACTCCTGTAGAAT
>JASJKW010000331.1:0-5023 GCA_037621305.1 Pseudomonas sp. | reverse complement strand
AGCGCCAATATCAGTGTTGGGCTTGAGCAGTACCGGATTCATATCCGTATGCGGCGCCAGTCTGGCAGCAGCTGCCTGCACCGCCTGGGCGCGACCAATCTCCCCCCCATCAGCGGTAACCGCTGCATTCAACGCCATGTTCTGCGGCTTGAACGGTGCCACAGACACACCGCGCCGCGCCAGCCAGCGGCATAGCGCGGTCACCAGAGTGCTCTTGCCAGCATCTGACGTCGTGCCCTGGATCATCACAGTGTTCACACCCGGCTCTCCCTCATCCTCTGCATTACCTCGGTGAGCCCCTGCTCCAGTCGCACCCATTGGGCGTCACTGGCCGGCAAACCGATGCGCAGCCCCAATGGCTGGCGATAAAGACGCACTAGAATACCGCGCTCGGCCAGCATCCTGTGCAATTGCACGACATCGACATAGGTCAGCCACTGAAACAAGGCACAGCCACCGGACGGTGGCAGACCACAACCGCCCAGCAGATCATGCAGCCGTCGCCCGGCCTGCAACAGACGCAGCCGCCAAGCCTGTTGCATGGCCGTATCCGCCATCAGTGAGCGTCCCACCACCCGTGCGGGACCGCTCACTGCCCAGGGACCAAGCCAGCACTCCAGTAAGCGCAGCAGCGGCGGCTCGGCCAGCACAAATCCCAGACGCAGCCCGGCCAGACCGAAAAACTTGCCCACCGAGCGCAGCACAATCAGCCCCGCACGATCACTGCAATCGGCCACGCTGCAATCCGGCTCAACATCGGCAAACGCCTCGTCCACCACCAACCAGCCGCCATGGGCCGACAATCGTCCATGCCAATCAAGCAGGCAACTGCGACCAATGACTCGGCCTGTGGGGTTGTCCGGGTTGACTACCACCAACACATCAAAAGGTGGCACGCCGGACCCGGCGCTCAACAGCGTTTCGCATTGCTGCTCGCCGAGCAACTGCACCTGATGCCCATGCCGCTCCCAGGCCCGCTGGTGCTCCGCATAACAGGGCCCCAGAATCGCCACCCGGCATGGCGACCGCAGCTGCGGTAAAGCCTGGATAGCGGCCTGTGAGCCAGCAACGGGCAGCACCGCTGGCGCACGGTAATACGCGCAGGCGGCCTGCTCCAGACCGTCATTGGACTCCGGCAGACGCATCCAGGCAGCGCTGGGAATCTCCGGCAACGGCCAGTGCCAGGGAGCCAATCCGGTCGACAAGTCCAGCCATTGCTCCGGCGCCAGACCAAACTCGGCAGCGGCCTCAAGCAAGCGCCCACCGTGCTCAAGCATCTCCGATTACTCCGGCCAATCCGATCAACACGGCCACCACCAACCACAGCCAGACACCCTGCTGCACCAGCTGCAGAGCCCGCTGGATATCAGCGGCCTCTGCCGGCCGACCAGCCCCCAGCTGCGGGCGTTCATGCATTACCCCCTGATAGACCGCCACACCACCCAGCTGTACATTCAATGCACCGGCGCCTGTCGCCATCACCGGGCCCGCATTTGGACTGTCCCACTGCGGCGCCTGCTGTTGCCAGCAGACCAGCGCCCGGCCGGTATTGCCGCACAGGGCATAGGTCAGCGCCACCAAGCGCGCCGGCAACCAGTTGAGCAGGTCGTCCAGCCGCGCCGCCGCCCAACCGAACTCACCAAAGCGCGCATTGCGGTAACCCCACATGGCATCCAGGGTATTGGCCAGCCGGTACAGCACCGCACCGGGCGCGCCCAGCACAGCGAACCAGAACAGCGCAGCAAACACCGCATCGCTACCGTTTTCCAGCACCGACTCAGTGGCCGCACGGCACACACCGGACTCATCCAGCTGGTCGGTCTGACGGCTGACCATATAGCCCACTCGCTGGCGGGCCAGCTGCAGATCGCCGGCTTGCAACGCGGCAACGACCGGCCGCGCATGCTCGGCCAGGCTCCGCAGACCGATACACAGATACAACAGCAGCAGCGACAGCAACCAACCGACCCCCGGCAATGTGCTCAGCCCCCAGGCCAGCATGGTCAAAGGCAAAACGGCCAACAGCCAGGCCAGCAGCCCACGAGCGCGCGACCGCCCGACATTCAAGCGCTGCTCCAGCCAGCTGGCCAGCCGGCCGAAAGCCACCAGCGGGTGGGCCCTGCGTGGTTCACCCAGCAACCGGTCCAGCAGCACCGCAGCCAACAGCAACAGCGCGGTCAGCATCGACAGACACCATCAGCCATCACCGCTGCTCCCAGCCATCGGTAAACAGCAACTCACTCAGCGGTCGTTCGGTTGCCCAGCCCTGCTCCACCAGCATCGGCCGCTCATAGAAAGCCTGCACTGGCCCGAGACACAGAATGGCCACCGCACGCGCATCGCTCGGCAGCCCGAGCAGTTCACCCAAGGCTTGCGGATCAAACAGTGAGACCCAGCCCATGCCCAGGCCTTCGGCGCGGGCTGCCAACCACAGGTTCTGGATAGCACAGGAGAGTGATGCCAGGTCCATCTCCGGCAAGGTACGGCGACCAAATACATGCTGTTCTCGCCCCTCCGGCAACGCGGTCACCAGCAATTCGGCACACTCGCGAATGCCTTCCACCTTGAGCTCCATAAACTGCGCTCCACGCTCACCCAGCGCCTCGGCAGTCCGTTGACGCTCCTGCTCAACAAGTTCAGCAATCCGTTCGCGCAGCTCAGCTTTCTGGATGCGGATAAAACGCCAGGGCTGCATCAAACCGACATTCGGTGCCTGATGTGCCGCCTGCAGCAGGCGCTCCAGCAATTCCGGCTCGACTACGCCACCGGAGAAATGCCGCATATCCCGGCGTTCGCGAATGACCCGGTAAACCGCATCCCGTTCCGCCGGGGAAAACGCATGCTCGGTCATGGTCTGAACAACCCCGCAGCGGCCGCCGGATCGCTCGGCAGATAAAAGTGAACACATGATGCTGTCAGGCGACCACTGCGCCAGACCGGCTCGGCGGTACGGCGATAGTTCGGACACTCGCCGCGCGCCAATGGCTCATCGGCATGCACAATGCTGGCATGATGAAACGCATGGCCGCGCAAGGTGCCCTCCGGCAGCGCCACTTCCTGCATCGCCAGCGCGGTGAAACGCGGGTGCATTTGCGCTTTGGCAGGCAGCAGCCCAGCCAGGCTCGCACTCAACTTATCGACCCCCGTCAGCGATTCGCACAAATACAGCACCCCACCACCCTCGGCATGAATAGGCTTGCCGGCGTCGTGGTGCGCGCGGATCGCCGTCAACATGCAGGTATTGCCCTCAAGCTGCGCCAAATGCAGTTCGGGGTAACCGCCCGGGAAATACAGCGCATCCACCTCCGGCAATTGCCGATCGGCCAGCGGGGAAAAGAACGTGAGGTGCGCGCCAAGTCGGCGTAAAAGGTCCAGGTTCGCCGGGTAGAGAAAGGCGAAAGCACTGTCCCGAGCTATGCCGATGCGTACGCCCTGCAACAACGGCTCGCAGATTTGCTCGGTGACCGCAGCAAACGGCAGCGGCACAGGCAGCCGAGTATCCGAGCTCTGCTCCAGCGCATCCGCTGCGGCGTCCAGACGACTATCCAGGTCCACCAGCTCCTCCGCCTGCACCAAGCCCAGATGGCGGCTCGGCAAGGTCATTTTCGCATCCCGTGGCAAGGCGCCAAACCAGGTCATACCCGGCGGCAGGCTATCGCGCAGAATCTCGCCATGGCGGAGACTGCCGGTACGGTTGGCAAGCACGCCGGCAAACGGCAGATCCGCCTGAAAGCTAGCCAGCCCATGAGCCATGGCACCGAAGGTCTGGGCCATACCCGAGCCATCGATAACCGCCATGATCGGCACGCCGAAGCGACGCGCCAGGTCGGCGGCCGATGGTGTACCGTCAAATAACCCCATTACCCCTTCGATCAGGATCAGATCGGCGTCGGCTGCCGCCTCGGCCAGTAATCGGCGGCTTTCGGCCTCACCGACCATCCACAGATCGATCTGCTGCACCGGGTACCCGCTGGCACGCTGCAGGATCATCGGGTCCAGATAGTCGGGACCACACTTGAACACCCGCACCTTTCGTCCCTGACGACTGTGCAAGCGTGCCAGAGCGGCGGTGACAGTCGTCTTGCCCTGCCCTGAAGCAGGCGCCGCAATCAACAACGCCGGGCACTGGATTCCCGTCATCAGAACTCCACCCCCTTCTGCGCCTTAATGCCCGCCTTGAACGCATGTTTCACCACGCCCATTTCGGTTACCGTGTCCGCCGCCTCCACCAATCCCGGCGGCGCTCCTCGGCCAGTTACCACCACGTGCTGATGCGCCGGGCGCGCAGCGATATCCGCCAGCACCTGCTCCAGTTGCACATAGCCGTACTTGAGGGCGATATTCAGCTCGTCGAGAATCACCAGCGTCACGTTGTCATCCCGCATCAACTCAACAGCCACCGCCCAGGCAGCCTGGGCCTTGGCAATATCATCCTGGCGATCCTGGGTTTCCCAGGTAAACCCCGCGCCCATCACGTGATAGCGCACCTGCTCCGGGAAACGCCGGAAAAAATGCTCTTCACCGGTACTCGCCGCGCCCTTGATAAACTGCACGATACCGATCTGCATGTCATGGCCCAGGGCCCGCGCAGCCATACCGAAAGCCGAACTGCTCTTGCCCTTGCCGTTTCCGGTCAGCACCAGCAACAGACCACGCTCCTCGCGGGCCTGGGCAATTTTCTCATCGACCACCGCCTTCTTGCGCTGCATGCGCCGAAGATGACGCTCGTCCCGCTCAGTGGATTCACTCATGCCTCACGGCCTTCTGCAACCCGCTGGCGTGCCAGCAGTTGCCAACCGACATACAGCACAACCGCGATAGCCACGTAAAAAGCCAGCGCGCCAAGGGACTTGGGATAATAGATCGCCAGACGTTCGATGGTGCCGATCACCGTCGGGTCGGGATAACGCCCAGAGAACCAGTAGAAGCCGCCGCTGGAGAATATCTGGCAGACCAGCGCGCTGACTGCCATGGTCGCAGTCAGCACCAGCAGGCTGGCCGGATGCTCACGGTGCCAGCCAGC
>JASJKW010000330.1:0-2581 GCA_037621305.1 Pseudomonas sp. | reverse complement strand
TCTCACCGAGAAACTGACTTTCACCTACGGCGCCCGTTACGACGATCACAACATATTCGGCTCCGAAATCAGCCCACGCGGCTATCTCACCTGGCGGACCACGGACAACTGGACACTCAAGGGCGGCGTCAGCACCGGTTACAAAACACCGAAACCGAACCAGCTGTTCCCGGGTATCGTCGGGTTTGGTGGCCAGGGCGTGAACCCCATGGCCGGCTCCCCCGATCTGCAGCCGGAAACCAGTACCAACTACGAGATCGCGGCTTATTACGACAACCTGACCAATTTCAATGCCAATGCGACGCTGTTCTTCAACGAGTTCAAGGACAAGATCGCGCGCGCCGATGCCATCCCCAACTGCTACAACGCCAGCGGAGTGAAATACCTCAGCTCGGGTTGCGTGGACGTCGGCCCTGGTTGGGCTGAATTGGGCTATGACAGTTTCAGTCAGAGCACCAACGTAGACAAGGCGCAGACCAAGGGTCTCGAACTGGCCGCACGCTGGGAGATCATTCCCACACTCAGTATCAGCGGCAATTACACCTATACCGACAGCGAGCAGAAAAGCGGCGCACAGAAGGGACTGCCCTTGGTCAACACGCCCGAGCACATGCTCAATGGCACGCTTAGCTGGGATGTGTTTCCGCGCCTGAATGTGGCTTTGATCGCCGAACTGCGCGACGAGCGCTATCGCGGTACAGCCGTCAGCACAGGGCCAACGCCGGTTACCCGCAAGCTGTATTACAAGTCCTATGACATCTACCACCTGGGCATGCGCTTCCAGGCCAGCAATGATCTGACCCTGCATGGGCGCGTCAATAACCTGTTGGACAAGGACATGGCGGGGCGCAACTGTGAGCCGACCTTCGATGACCTGGGCAACCACGACACCTGGTCCTGTTCGAACGATTACAACGTGACGGAAAAGGCGCGCAGCTTCTGGCTGTCGGCCAACTACCGTTTCTGATAACCCCCGGAATCAAGAGAAGGCAATGAGATACCTGCTGATCGGCACCTTGCGTCAATGGCACTGGATCAGTTCTGCCCTGTGTCTGGCGGGGATGCTGCTGTTCGCCGTTACCGGCATCACCCTGAATCATGCCGGCAGCATCGAGGCGAGCCCCGATGTCCGCACGCGGGAATTGCAACTGCCGGAGGAGCTGGCACCCCTGCTGGGCGTTGCTGGAGAACAGCAGCAGCTACCTGCCCGGCTACACCATTGGCTGCAGGACACACTGGCAGTTCGCTTCGAAGATGATGCCGCGGAATGGTCGGATGCCGAAGTGTATGTCGGCATACCCAAGCCCGGCGGCGATGCCTGGCTGACCCTGGATCTGCACTCCGGTGAGGTGTTCTTCGAGGCTACCGACAGGGGCTGGATTGCCTATGCCAACGACTTGCACAAGGGCCGTCACAGTGGCACGGCGTGGAGTTGGTTCATCGATATCTTTGCCGGCGTCTGTGTGCTGTTCACGCTGACGGGCCTGTTGCTGCTTGGCCGTCAGGCACGCAGCCGCCCCAGCACCTGGCCGGTGACAGGTCTGGGGCTGCTGATACCGGTACTCATTGCTTTGCTGTTCATTCACTGAAAAGAGGATTGGTCATGCGTAAATGGTTGTTACTCCCGCTGGCTGCGGTGTTTGCTGCGCACTCCAGCGCGGCAAAGCTGGACGTCTCGGTAGAGGTGCCGAGGCTGTCAGTGGCGGAATATCACCGCCCCTACGTGGCGATCTGGATCGAGAATACCGAGGGTCACGTCGCTGATCTGGCGGTCTGGTATGACCTGAAGCTGCGAGACAGCGAGGGTGAGAAATGGCTGAAAGACATGCGCCAGTGGTGGCGCCGCAGCGGCCGTTCACTTGAGCTGCCGGTGGACGGACTTTCCGGCGCCACGCGGGCGGTAGGCGAGCATGCATTGTCGTTCACAGGAGACCACCCCGCCCTTACCGCACTGCAACCGGGGGAGTACCAGTTGCTTATCGAAGCGGCCCGTGAAGTGGGCGGCCGCGAGCTGATCCGGCTGCCCTTCCGCTGGCCAGTCACCGAACAGGTCACCCACGAGAGCGCGGGCAGCACCGAGCTGGGCAACGTCAGCCTGACCCTTCAACCCTGAACACCACACAGGAACCTACAACACCATGTTGAAACAACTCACTCGCTGGACCGCTCTTGCCCTTGCCATCACCCTGCCGCTGTCAGCCAATGCCCATCGCGCTTGGATGCTGCCCTCCACCACCGTGCTGTCAGGTGACAATGCCTGGATCAGCGTGGATGCCGCGGTTTCCAATGACCTGTTCTATTTCGAGCACCACCCACTGGTATTGGCCGGTATCGGTCAGCCACCGGCGCGGGCGAGCCGACCAGGCGAGCAAGCCAGACCCCGCCCTGCCAACCACCTGGTCATCACGGCACCGGATGGTAAGGAAGTCCCGGCGCAGAATGGTCACGTTGGAAAATACCGCAGCGTATTCGATGTGGAACTCAGCCAGAAAGGAACATACAAACTGGCAGTAGCCGGCGCCCCACGCTACTTCGCCCGTTACCAGGAAAACGGTGAGGATCGCCGCTGGATGGGCGACCT
>JASJKW010000329.1:0-2827 GCA_037621305.1 Pseudomonas sp. | reverse complement strand
GGCCACTTCCTGGCGGGCCTGCCATTCCCCCTGCTTGGCCAGACCCGGCACCATGCCTGGGGACTGACCATGCTGATGAACGACGAAATCGACTTCTACCGCGAGCGAGTGAACCCCGACAACCCGCAGCAAGTACGGGTGGGCAACCGCTGGCAGAACCTGACCGTGCACGAGGAAGTCATCAAGGTGCGCGGCAAGGAAGACCGTCTGATACGCCTGCGCAGTTCGCGTAATGGCCCTATCATCAATGATCACCTTGCCGTAGCTGACACTGAAGGCGACGCCTCGCCACCACCTCCGGTGAGCCTGTTCTGGACTTTCCTGACGCCCGGCAGCGATTCCACCGAGGCATTCTATCGCTATTCACGCGCAACCAGCATGGCCGAATTCGAGGCTGCAGCCGCGCTGCACTGGTCGCCCGGATTGAATGTCATCTATGCCGACGTCAATGACAACATCGCCATGTGGGCCACCGGCCGACTGAAGCGCTGGCCCAACAGCAATAACAGTTTCAGCCTGCTGGATGCCAGTAACCGCCGGGATGATTTTCTCGGCTACCAGCCCTTCGCCGCCAACCCTAAACGGGTCAATCCCGCCTCAGGGGTCATCCATAGCGCCAACAGCCCCTATCCCGAAAACAATCCACGCCGTGCATTGCCTGGCTACTACGCTCCTGGCGAGCGCGCCGAACGGCTCACCACGTTGTTGGAAAATAGGGATAACTTCGATTTTTCGGTATTCAAGGCCATGCAGCTGGACAGCCAGCGCCCGCATGCCGTCGCCATGATCGCCGATGCGCTGCCATTGCTCGACAGCCAGTTGCTGCCCACCGATCTGCGCGCCACCGGTGAACAGGCCAGGCAGATTCTTGCCGACTGGGATGGCCGCTTCACACCGGATAGTGTCGGCGCCCTGCTGTTTCAGCGCTGGGAAGACAACCTGCTGGAAGCCCTGTTCGCCGACGAGCTGGGTGAGCACTATACGCACTTTCGCGACACTTTCATGGCCAGCAAATCTCTGGCAAGCCTGTTCTGGAAACCGGCGTCACCCTGGTGGGACAATCGCCAGCAACCCATCATGGATGGACGCCAGTCGGCCATCGAGCAGGCCTGGATTCGCACCATCGACATGCTGACAGAGGAACTGGGCATGGCGCCGGAGGATTGGACCTGGGGTGAGGTCGCCAGCCTGCAACACAAACATCCGCTGGCGGACAAGATTCCTTTTGCCGGGCGCCTGAACAGTGCCAAAGTCACCGTAACCGGTACCAACGGCAGCCTGAATAACATGGTGTTCAATCGTGGCGGTTCGGATTATGAGGTCATTGCCGGACCATCAACCCGGCGGCTGGTCGACCTGGGCAACCTCGAATCAACACTGGGCATCAACCCTCTGGGCCAATCCGGCAACCCTTTCGATGCCCATTACGACGATCAGGCCCTGCTGTTCGCCCAGGGGAACTACCGCGCCCAGCTGTTTGACTGGCTGGGTATTCAGGCGCTGCCTGATCAGCTTACCTTGCGCCCCCGTCGCAGGTAGGTTCAGCGCTTCTCCAGCCGCACACCGATCTCCGGTTGCGGCTCGCCCACCTCCAGACGCTGCTGATTGATTCCGCGGTCCAGCAGGCTCTGCACGAAAGCCGGGGCTTGGGCACCGTTGACCTGAATCCGCACTCGATTGTCCGAACGCAGCATCCGCGCGGTCAGGTCCAGCCAGGCGTCAGTTACAGCGCTGTCGGCCTGCTCAGGTGTCACCGCAGGCAAAAGCAGCTCGCCTTCGGCCTGCAGCATCTTGCCCAGGGTTGCCGGGGTCGGATAGAGCATATCGGTTACTGCTGATACAGGGGTCAGCTGGTCCAGATTCAGGTACACCTGACGGTTGCCGCGGGTAGTAGCGTAAAGACTGATAAACCGCTGCGGCTCATCATCCAGGCGCAAGGCAAGATAGGACTGATTTTCTTCAGGACCATACAGGCGGGAGTACCCCAGCACCTGGTTGGCCCACAGACTGCTGCTGCCGCACTCGCGCCCTTCGCAGAAGAACAGGATAGTGTGCGGGTGTTCCTGAAGTTGCTTCACGGCATATGCCATGGCCTCGCTGGCAGTGTGCCCCTGAGGAATAAGCCAGGCGATACGCACCAGTTCACCCACAGCCTGCACCTCACGCTCAGCGCGCACCTGATTGTTGATTCGGCGAACATTGCCGATCACCACCGTGTGCTCCACCTCAGAATCCACCTGCTGCCGTGCCACCTCGGCACGCGGGAAGGGCTCGATAACAGGGGTGGCAGCAACGCTGAGCGGTGCGATACCGCAGAGTGCCAGTGCCAATAGCAGCGGGCGCCATTCCGGGCGTGCCTTCGATTGCAGATGCATCAATACTCCTTTGAATAGACAGCTCCTGCGATCATGCGGCCGCAGCGCTTTTCAGCGGGTTTCATGGCAGCTTTGCCCAGCCGCCTCCCCGGGTCAAGCAAGGGTCTTGAAAAAGCTGTTGATAATTGTTGCAACGGCAGGTGCCTGCTCTTCCAGATGCAGGTGATGACCACCATCCATACGGTGAGTCTGGATGTGTTCGAAACGCTCGATACGTTCCAGCAGGCGCGGGTGTTTTCCCATGACTCCCTGGTTCGCCAGTACCAGGCAGGTGGGTGTGCGTATCGCCTCAGCGAAGGCCACCGCATGCTCGGAGGTCAGGCGCAGGGGCGATGGCAGCATCAACTGAGGATCGGAACGCCAGGTCCAACCGCCCTGTTCCGGCATAAGCCCACGCTCCACCAACATGCTCGCCGCACCACGGGAAATGGTCGAAGTACCGCCCAAGACCC
>JASJKW010000328.1:0-2880 GCA_037621305.1 Pseudomonas sp. | reverse complement strand
ATTGCAGTGTATCTGGCTAACACTGGCAGCCCTGTTGCTGAGTTTGTTGGGTGTGATAGAGCTGAACTTCTACCGAGAATTTCATCAGCGCCTGAACGCACTGGTGTTTCAATACCTGCAGGAAGATCCCACTACCGTGCTGCGCATGCTCTGGTACGGCTTTCCTGTAGTACGGCTGATGCTGGCCCTGGCGATTGTATCGCTACTGATGTACCGGCTTTTCCGCTGGCTTGACCGTCACACCCGCCAGCCAGCAGATGCCAACAGAATAAGAATGACCCAACGGGGTGCGATGACGGCCCAGCTGGGCGTGCTGGTTCTATTGCTGCTCAGCGCTACCGTATTGGCCCGAGGCACGCTGCGCCAGGGTCCGCCGCTGCGATGGGGTGATGCCTTTACTACCGACTCGATGTTCGCCAACCAGCTGGGACTGACGCCCTCCTTGACCCTCTATGGCGCAGCCAAAGCTCAGTACTCGGAGCACCGCGACAACGCCTGGGTCGACTTGATGCCTGCGGAGCAGGCGACTGGAATCACCCGACAGATGCTGCTCGGGGTCCACGACCAGTTGGTAGAACCTGAGCTGGCTCCGGTGCGCCGCGACTATCAACCGCCCGAGGACGCTACCCTGCCGATCCGCAACGTGGTCGTGATTCTGATGGAAAGCTTTGCGGGCTACTACACTGGCGCGCTCGGCTCCTCGCTGCAGATAACCCCCGAGTTCGACAAACTCAGCAAGCAGGGGTTGTTGTTCACCCGTCACTTCTCCAGTGGCACCCATACTCATCAGGGCATGTTCGCCACCATGGCGTGCTTTCCCAACCTACCCGCGTTCGAATATCTGATGCAGGAGCCGGAGGGCGGCAATCAGTTTTCAGGCTTGCCTCAGCTTCTTGGCGCACGGGGTTTCAACGATTTGTACGTCTACAATGGCGACTTCGCCTGGGACAACCAGCGCGGATTTTTCGGCAATCAGGGCATGACACGCTTCATCGGCCGTAATGACTATGTAGACCCGATTGTGTCTGACCCCACCTGGGGCGTTTCCGACCAGGACATGTTTGATAGAGCCGTCATAGAGCTGCGCCAGCTCGATCCCAACCGCCCCTTTTACGCATTGCTGCAGACCCTGTCGAACCACACGCCCTATGCTCTGCCCGATACTCTGCCCGTGGACGAGGTCACCGATCAGGGAAACTATGCGAACGAGCACCTGAGTGCTATGCGCTATTCCGACTGGGCGTTGGGCCGCTTCTTCGAACAGATCAGGGATGAGCCGTACTACGACCAGACACTGTTCGTCATCGTCGGCGACCACGGTTTTGGTACCCCGCAGCAGCTGACTGAACTGGATCTGCTGCGCTTCCACGTACCTTTGCTGCTGATTGCTCCGGGCATGGTCGAGCGCTTTGGCGAAAAGAACAACGTTGTCGGCACCCAAGTAGATATCGTACCTACCATCATGGGCCGACTGGGTGGCGAGGTTCGACACCAATGCTGGGGCCGCGATCTACTTAGCCTTCCAGCAGACGATCAAGGTATGGGTGTGATCAAGCCATCCGGTGGCGGCCAGACCGTGGGCATCATCCGCGGAGATAACGTACTGATTCAACCGCGCGACGAAGAACCCAGGCTTTACCAGTATCAATTAGGCGCCGAGCCGAAGGCCATGCTGCAACCAGCGGTGCCAAAGCCAAAGCACTTGCAAGAGGAGCTTGAGGCCTATGTGCAAGCTGCAACACAGGCCCTGTTAGATGATAAAGCTGGGGTTGAGGTATCGAAAAACCGAAGCTCAACCGAGGCGACGGTGCCCTAGCGAATGACTTCTATCAGGATCTGCCGCAGACCGGTCATCCTCCATAACGTGCAGGAAAAGCCATGAACACCAATGTTCCTCGTGAACCCTGGAATAAAGGCAAGCTAGTCGGGCAGAAAGCACCGCTTCGGCTCAGAGATATTTGGTCCATTCGAGTAAGGCTTCAGATTTCGGAGAAAACCCGAGATCTAGCTCTTTTCAATCTGGCCATCGACAGCAAGTTGCGGGCTTGTGATTTGACGAAGCTCAGGGTCCGCGACATAGCCCATGGTATGCAAGTGACGCCCCGGGCCATTGTGATGCAGCAGAAAACTCATCGGCCAGTCCAGTTTGAAATCACTGACCAAACCCGGGCTGCGCTTGAGGCCTGGATACATCAAGCCCAGCTGCGAAATGAGGATTTCCTGTTTCCGAGCAGGCTGCACAGGTCAGATCATCTCTCCACTAGACAATATGCTCGGATCGTCAAGGCTTGGGTAACTTCTATTGATCTTGATCCCGCCATGTACGGCACCCACACGCTTCGACGCACCAAAGCGTCACTGATCTACCGTAGGACCAAGAACCTAAGGGCAGTGCAGCTTTTACTCGGCCACACCAAGCTGGAAAGCACGGTTCGCTATCTGGGAATCGAAGTGGAAGACGCTCTTGATATGGCAGAGCATACTGAAGTTTGATCAGCAATAGCGGCGGCTAAAGCCAGGCCGGTGCTATCCCGCCAGAAGCCGCCGGTGAGGAGCGGCTGCTTTTGGCCGAAAACAGCCTATCGGCCTATTGCATCCAGCTTAAGCTCATGACGGGTCATTTTGGTTCTTCAACCTCACCACCCCCAACCCAATCAACGCCTGCCCAGCAAAATATATCGTCACAATCACCGGCACCGCATACGCAAATGGCATCGCAAACTTGTTCGCCCCAATCAACGAATCGGCAATCACAAACAGCATTGCCCCCAGCCACAGCAGCCCAGGCTTGTCTTCCACTCGGCAGGCCATGAAGGCCATGGCGTAGAGGCACAGTAGGTAGATGGTGACGGGCACTTGATAGGCGCCGGAGGCGGGTAC
>JASJKW010000327.1:0-3012 GCA_037621305.1 Pseudomonas sp. | reverse complement strand
AATGCCCGGGCTGAACGGCGGGAACTGCAGTTGCGGGTGATTATCCAGGCCGGTAATCGAAAACAGTCGGGTCAGGTTGACCGGACCGTTGACCTCATAGAATTCCGATTCGCTCAAGCCGAACTGCTTGAGCAGAAAATCCGACAGCGGTTTGGGGCAGTTATCGGCTACCTCCAGCCGCACCGCATCGCCATAGCGGCGCGACAGCAACTCACCACGCAGGGCACGCGCCAGATCGTCAACCTCATCGGGATCGACAATAAGGTCGGCGTTGCGGGTCAGCCGGAACTGATAGCAGCCGAGTACCTTCATGCCGGGGAACAGGTCATCGGCATGCGCGTGAATCATTGACGACAGAAACACGAAGTTGTCGCCATCGTCGCACAGCTCATCCGGAATGCGGATCAGGCGCGGCAGTGAGCGCGGCGCGGGAATGATCGCCAGACCGGAGTCGCGACCAAAGGCATCGATGCCTTCCAGCTGCACAATGAAGTTGAGGCTCTTGTTCACCAGCAGCGGGAACGGGTGCGTTGGGTCCAGCCCTATCGGACTGATGATAGGCGCGATCTCATCGCGGAAAAAGCGGCGTACCCACAGCGTCTGCTTGTAGGTCCATTGGCGGCGCCGGATGAAGCGGATCTTCTCTCTGGCCAGCGCCGGCAGCAGCACGTCATTGAGAATCGAGTACTGGCGGTTGACCTCCTGATGCGCGATCTCGCTGATCTTGCTCAGGACCTGCTGTGGCTGCAGTCCGTCCGGACCGGTCTGCTCGCGGGCAAAGGTGATCTGCTTCTTCAGGCCGGCGACGCGGATTTCGAAAAATTCATCCAGGTTGCTGGAAAAAATCAGCAGGAACTTGAGGCGCTCCAACAATGGATAGGACTCATCCAATGCCTGTTCCAGCACACGGATGTTGAACTGCAGCTGCGACAGTTCGCGATGGATGTACAGCTCCGGCGCATTGATGTCCCCTGCCGGCGCAGTCACCTCCACCTGCTCCGGCGGCGCAATGACCGCTGGCAAGAGGCTCTGCCGGCGCGCCGTGGCGGTCGGGACCGCCTGCGGGGGAGTGGACTCGGGCTGCAATTCTGAGTCGTTGTTGGTGTCCTGCATGATGTCCTCTGGATTTATTTCATGCTGCGCAGTTGTCGTGCGGCATGTTTTGCGTAATAGGTGAGAATGGCATCGGCACCGGCACGCTTGATCACGGTCAGCGATTCCATGATCACTGCCTCGCTCAGCCAGCCGTTGGCGATCGCCGCCTGGTGCATCGCATATTCGCCGCTGACCTGATAAACAAAGGTCGGTACCTTGTGGACTTCCTTGACCCGATGGACGATGTCCAGATAGGGCATGCCTGGCTTGACCATCACCATATCTGCCCCTTCGGACAGGTCCTGCGCCACTTCGTGCAGGGCTTCGTTGCTGTTGGCTGGGTCCATCTGGTAGGTAGCCTTGTCGGCCTTGCCCAGATTGCTGGCCGAGCCCACGGCATCGCGGAACGGGCCATAGTAGGCGCTGGCATATTTGGCCGAATAGGCGAGGATCCGCGTGTTGATATGACCGGCTGCTTCCAGCGCCTCACGGATCGCGGCAATGCGGCCATCCATCATGTCCGACGGGGCCACGATATCCGCGCCCGCATCGGCATGGGACAGCGCCTGCTTGACCAGCGTCTCGACGGTGATGTCGTTCAGCACGTAGCCATGTTCATCGATGATGCCATCCTGGCCGTGAGTGGTGAAGGGATCCAGGGCAACGTCGGTAATGACACCCAGCTCGGGGAAATGCTGTTTCAATGCGCGGGTAGCGCGCTGGGCAAGGCCTTCCGCGTTCCAGGCTTCGGCGGCGTCCAGTGATTTGGCGGAGGTCGGGGTTACCGGAAACAGAGCGACGGCGGGGATGCCCAGCTCGACCAGCTCGGCCGCTTCTTCCAGCAGCAGGTCAATGGACAGACGCTCGATACCCGGCATGGACGCTACCGGCTCGCGCTGGCCGGTACCTTCGAGCACGAATACCGGATAGATCAGATCGTCCGTACTCAGGCGGTTCTCACGCATCAATCGACGGGAAAACTCATCCTTGCGTGCGCGACGCATGCGGGACAGGGGAAACGGACGATTGGCAGGCTGACTCACTGTAACTCCCATGGTGTGAAACACCGATCTGATGAATGACGGGAAGATCAGGCGGGACGGGCCGGAACGGGTGGCGGGAACCCTCGACCTTCCTTATACGTCCAGATTATGACGGAATTGAGACAGTAAACGTAGGGCCATCTTGTCACGCACGAGGGAATCGGCGGGATGATCCTTGGCCGGCGATGCGAGCCGGCACCAATCTGGGCATTCTCCTGCATGAACCGCGGAGATTAATCCCCTGCAGATCTGGGTTAAAGTGCAAACTTTACAGGATGTGCGGGGGTTGGCAGAACGGGGATGGCTGCATGTTATTTTGGCGACGGGGTTTGCTGGTACTGTTGGCTGCTGTCTGGGCGGCGGGGCTGGGCTGGGCCTGGTGGTGGTTTGATGGCTATCACAACCGGACTTTTGAGCGCCCGGCGCATTTTGCTGCAGCGAATGTGGCTGCGCCCTTTGCGCCGGGGCAGATTCAGGTAGTGCATGTATGGCAGGCCGGATGCCCATGCAATGCCGGGCATGAGGCGTATATCGCCGAGATGACTCGGCGCTTCAGTGCCCAGGGCGTTCGTTTTGCTCGCAGTGGCAGTCTGGTCGCGCGCCAGGGAACCGCGCTCGCACAGCTGCCGCACTGGCCATTGCCCCAAGCCTGGTCCGACTGGCCAGGCGGGCCATCACTGGCAATCTGGGATGCACAGGGCAATCTGGCTTATGCAGGTCCGTACAGTGATGGTGCCAGCTGCAATAGCGACAGCAGTTTTGTCGAGCCGGTATTGCGGGCGTTGTTGGCCGATAGACCGGTGAACATCACCCGGCAGGATACGGTGGCTTGTTTGTGCGAGTTGGCTGAGTGATGCTCTGATTCGGCGCGTTC
>JASJKW010000326.1:0-10822 GCA_037621305.1 Pseudomonas sp. | reverse complement strand
CCTGCTCGGCCCGACCGACATCGAGATGGTCACCGAGACTTACTGGCGTGCCACCCACTACATGAGCGACGTGGCCAGCCAATACGCCGACGGCAAGCTGACCCTGGCCGAAAAAGCCTTGGCCGAGCAGTGCTACTTCGCCGTGTGCCGCCGCCTGCATAACTCGCTGAAAGCCCGCCAGCGCTCGCATCGCCAGGTGCTGGACGAACTCAACGACAAGCTGGCCGACAAGTACATCTGCAACTTCTCGGTGTTTCAGAGTCTGCCGGATACCTGGGCGATCGATCAGGTGTTGCCGATCGTGCCGCTCAATCGTCTCGATGAAGAACCGTTGCGCCGTGCGGTGCTGCAGGATCTGACCTGTGATTCCGATGGCAAGATTCGCCATTATGTGGACGAGCAGAGCATTGAAAACAACCTGCCGGTCCACGAGCTGCGCGACGGTGAGGATTACCTGCTGGGCATCTTCATGGTGGGGGCCTATCAGGAGATCCTGGGCGATATGCACAACCTGTTCGGTGATACCGATTCAGTGAATGTCTATCAGCTGGAAGATGGCCGGGTGGTGCACGGCGGCATCGAGACCCACGATACCATCGAGGACATGTTGCGCTATGTGCATTTCGAGCCGGATGAACTGATGGCCCTCTATCGTGACAAGGTCGCGAGTGCACGGCTGAGCGCGGCGGAGCGGGCGCGGTATCTGGATATTCTGCGTCTCGGTCTGACGCGTTCGTCCTATCTGGGAGATAACTGATCAGTCAGGCACTGTGAAGCCGTTGATGCCCGCCGCAGCCAGGCGGGCGCGCAACAACGCCACCTGCGGGTGGCTGAAAAACGCAACCAGTTGCCGGGCGCGATGCGGTCCGATGCCGGGCTGTGTCTGCCAGTCGGCCTGAGTGCGCGCTGCCAATACTGACCAATGTCCTGGCAATGCGGACGCGCCGGCAGGCGGCATGCCCAGCGCCCGCAACCATTGACTGAAGCCTCGTTCCTCGGCCTGTTGCAGCCGTTCAGGCAGGAGTGCCGAGCAGCGGTGAAGTTCAGCCTGAGGGTCAAGCCAGTCAAGCAGACCGGTCAGTTGTCCGGCATCAAGCAGGCATTCCCAGGTGCCGAGACCTACGCCCGATAAATCCAACCCATTGGCACTGCTCAGCCAGTCCAGTCGCGCCAGAAACTGCGCCCGACAGTCGTTTTCCACAGTCCAGCAGCTCAGCTGATGATGGTGTGCCGGGTCGGGCACCCTCAGTGTCGGGCGATCGGCTGCGCGGCTGATGACCTGTTCCAGTCGGGGGATGGTCTGTCCGGCCAGTTCGATCGAAATCAGATCGCCGGGCAGCACATCCAGCTCTCGCCAACGTTGCAAGGAACCGGCGCTGACGCGGCGGATGCGGCGATCATCGAGTTGGATCGGGTCGAGTTGCAGTACCGGCGTGATGCGCCCGCTACGGCCGATACTGAAATCCACGCCGCGCACCCGCGCCAGTGCCTGTTGCGGCGGATGCTTCCAGGCAACGGCCCAGTAGGGGGGCTCGGCTTTCCAGTCAGCCCCGTGCGGACGTTTGCCCTGGCGCAGCACCACGCCATCGGTGGCAAAGCTCAAAGGCTGGTTGAACCAGTGTTGGCGTTGGGTCTGAGCGTCCCGCAGGTCGCTGATCGGCAGGGTGTACTGGGCGGTGTCCAGACCCGCCAGGGTCATCTGCGCCAGGCGCTCACGCATCTGGACCGGGCCATCTGGCCAGTCCCAGACGAACAAGCCTATGTGTTCAAGTTGGTCACTGGTGAGTTGTTGGCGGTTCATCAGGCCGGCAATACGGCTGCGCGCACCGGCGCCGCCATCGCGCGATTGCACGTGTTCGGATAATCGCCAGTAGAGTTCACCCTGCAATACCAGATTCACCGGATGCGGCCACTGCTGCAGAACGGCGGGAATGCCTTGCACGGCAGCAGTCCAGTCTTCGCCCTGCCAGCCATCACCGCGGCTGGTCGCACGCATCAATCGGCCTTCACGGTATTCCAGAGTGACGGCTACGCCATCAACCTTGGGCTGGACCCACAGATCCTCGCGGTGGCGAATCCAGTCCGCCACCTCGGTATCGGTATGCACCTTGGCGAGCCCGGTCTGCGGCACGCCATGCGCATGTTTGCCGGCACGGGGTTGGTACCGGGAAGGTAATGAATCAGCAGCACAGGCTTGCCACTGCTGCAAACGCAACAACGCCTGATCATATATCGCGTCCGGTACCAACGAATGGCCCTGTTCATGGTAGGCCTGATCCCACTGCTGGATTTGCCGAGCAAGATGTTCGACCTCGCTGGCCTGCTCGCCGGAAAGCGTGGGGCAATCGGCACTGGCCAGGCGCATGCACAGACAAAACCCCACAAACACCAGTAAGCGCAACATGACAGCCTCCTTGCCGATTGATCAGTGGGGCAGTGTTGCGGGCATGGCTGAGGCAGGCAAGCGGCCAAGGCCGGAAATGTGGGCAAGGCGGCATTTTTTGGGTAGCGCCCAGGCGGCTACCACACTAGCCTCAGGCGGCTGTGGCTTGCCTGCCTGCCAGCAGACGCAAAATGGCGTTCAGCAGGATTCCGTACAGAGGAACGAACAGCATCAGGCTGATGATCAGTTTGATGACATAGTCGACAGCGGCGATCTCGACCCAATTGGCGGCCATGAAGGCGTTGTCGCTGCGCCAGAAAGCCACGGAGAAGAACACGAAGGTATCAACCAGATTGCCGGCAATCATCGCGGCGCTGGGTGCTACCCACCATTGTGGGAGTTTACGCAGGCGATCAAAAACCTGGATGTCGAGCAACTGGCCGACGACATAGGCGAGAAAGCTCGCCAGTGAGATGCGCAGCACGAAGTGGTTCAGTTGGTTCAATGCATCAAAGCCGCGGAAAGCGCCTTCCTGGAACAGTACCGAGAACACATAGGACACCACCAATGCAGGCAGCATGACCCGTGCAATGACCTTACGCGCGGCTTGCTTGCCGAGCAGGCGCACGGTCAGGTCGGTGGCGAGGAAAATGAACGGGAAGCTGAAAGCGCCCCAGGTGGTATGCCAACCGAACAGCGAGAAGGGCAGTTGGACCAGGTAGTTGCTGGCGATGATGATGAGAATGTGGAATGCGATCAGGCAGGACAGCGCCATGCGCAGCCGCGAAACGGATGCAGGATTCATGCGTCACCTTTTTGAATGATGGGGTTAGGGAACCCATGTCGCCGGGATGACGACGGCGCGTACTATACCGGACTGAGGTCAGCGTCTCCAGCCCGGTAATACGCATGGCGATGAAACGTCAGCTGGGCCGATACTGGCGCTCGAGGAACTCCAGCAACAGGGCGTTCACCTCTTCGGGCTTCTGACTTTGTACCCAGTGACCACAGCGTTCGATCACATGCTGTTCCACTCTGGGCACGACCTGGGGCATGCGTTCGATGGTAAAGGTTTCCAGAGTGGCGACCGGGTCACGATCGCCGATGATGAACTGGGCCGGCTGCAAGATCTGCTTGCCGGCGAAGTCGGCGGTGCGTTCCCAGTTGCGCTTATAGTTGCGATACCAGTTCAGCGGGCCGTGGAAGCCATTATCGATATAGGTTTCAACGTAGACATCGAAGGCCTCTGGCGGGCACCAGGCCGGCGGTACTTCCGGGTCAGTGTAATCGTCAAGCCAGCGCGAGTCGGCTGGCTTGTCCGAAATAAGACCGTTGTAGCCACCCGCAGGGCGGCCGTGCATCACGGTACGCAGCGTACGGGGAATATCGGCTTCCAGCTCGGCTTCGGCCGGACCGGGTTCCTGGAAGTAGAGAATGTAGAGAAACTTGTCCTTGAAGCGCTCGCGCATCATGTCAATGATGGGGCGCTTCGGCCTGCCGCCGAAGGGAACGGACATGCCGGATACGACCTTGACCCGCTCAGGCTCGTATAACGCCAGGTACCAGGCGAGGTTGGCCCCCCAGTCATGGCCAACCATGGCTACTTGCTGATGACCGAAGTGATCCATTGCTGCCTGGATATCGCCGCACAGGGTGGGAATGTCATAGGCTTCGATAGCCGGTGGTGCGCTGCTGCGACCGTAACCGCGCATCTCCGGAGCAAAGGCCCGGTAGCCCGCGTCCGCAAGTGCCTGCATCTGGTGACGCCAGGAATACCAGCACTCGGGAAAGCCATGCAGCAGCCAGACCGGCTGACCGTCCTCCGGCCCAGCGACATGTATGCTGAGCTGAATGTCATTGATATCCAGAATGTGTTGTTCAGTATGCAACATGGCAATGGTCTCAGGTTGGTTCGGCCCTACTATGGCAAATTCATTGGCAGCCAGCTTGCCCTATTGGTCGGGTAAATGTCATCTGCATGCCCTGGCTTATTCAGTCGCAACCATTATTACAGTCACAACGATCGAACATGAGCTACATTGATGTCAATGTGCCCTGTGCGGGGGGCTGGATAACGGGTGACTGAGGCATGCGCAGATCAAGGAAGGGGTTATCTATCCAGTGGCTCATGGCATGGATCATCCTGCTGTGCTTGCTGGCCATGTTGGCGGTGGTGATAGTGCAAGGGTACCGTGGCGTCAGCTCGGCCATGGTCTCAGCGGCAGATGATTCGGCACGACAATTAGCTGCCGTGTTGAATGAGCGTGCCCGACGGCTGACGGAGCCGGCGGGGAATGTCATCCGGGTATTGGCCCATGACCGGATCGGCGAACTGGATTCGCTGGAAGAGCGCTTTCAGCGACTGCCGATCCTGGCCGAGGCCCTGCGCTCCAACTCCGTGCTCAGCGCCATTTACGTCGGTTATGACAACGGCGAGTTTCTGTTGATCCGACCTCTGCGGCGTGATGCTCGACGCATTACCGGCGCACCGGAGGACGCTGCATTCCTGCTGCAGAGCATCGATTTCAATGAGCAGGGGCGTCTACAGGGACGCTGGTTGTTTCTGGATGCCGACCTGCAGGTGCATTCTGAACGCAGTACACCCGACTACTGGTTCGATCCGCGCGAGCGCCCCTGGTATCAGGAGGTCGGCGCACCGGGCGAGCTGGCCATGACCGACCCCTATGTGTTCTTCACCACGGGTGAGGTGGGCATGAGTCTTGCTGTCCGCAGCCATGTGGGCGCTGCAGTTATCGGTATGGATGCATCGATCGACGATCTCGCTGGCGAAGTGAGCGATCTGCGCCTGACCTCAGGTACCGAGCTGGCAATAGTCGATGAGCGGATCGGAGTGATTGCCTACCCTGATCCGCTGCGCATTATCAAGCAGGCAGGTTCAGGATTTCGTTTGGCCAGTCTGCAGGAACTTCAAGTGCCAGCGCTGACGCGACTGGCCGACATGCAGGCGGACAGCGGGCCGGTGCCATTCAGTATCGATGGTGGCCTGTGGTATGGCCTGAATCTGCCCCTGCGTGGCTTCGATCAATCCCAGGCACGTATCCTGATCGCCATCCCGGCATGGGAGCTGCTCAGCGAGGCCCGAGGTATTCTGGTACGTCAATCGATCTGGGCATTGGTGCTGATCTTCGTGGTATTGCTGTTGGGATGGTGGCTGGGGCACCGGCTTGGTTATTCGATCAAGCAATTGGTCGGGCGTGTGCAGGCGCTGGCCAACTTCGATTTCTCGCCGACGCCGCAGTTGCCCTCGCATATCCGCGAGGTCAATGAGCTACAGCAGGCTACAGCCAACATGGCCAGAACCACCGAGCATTTTCAGTCGATCACCACCTGTCTCAGTACCGAGCCGGAATTGGAGCGCATGCTGCCGGTGGTTCTCGAACATCTGGTCGAGGTGGCGGAAGGCGGCGGGGGAGCGGTCTATCTATGTGATGAGGAGCACGATCGGTTGAAGCTGGCGACGGCCTATGGTGATGGTGATTATCCAGACAGTGTGGCACTGGCGGATACGCAGTCGGAATCCATCAAACAAGCATTCTCCGGTGTGCTGGAGCAATATCCGACGTCCATGTTGCTGCCTCTGCATGATCGCCGACACGTGCTGCTAGGGGTCTTGCTGATCCGCCTGCATGAGCGGGTGGAGAAGCACGTGCGGGCCGATCTGCGATGCTTCATGCACAGCCTGTCGGGCACGCTGGCCGTCGCCATCGAAACCCGTCAGCTGTTTGATCAGCAGCAATTGCTGCTGGAGGGGATAATCAAGGTGTTAGCCCATGCGGTCGATGCCAAGTCCCCTTATACCGGTGGCCATTGCGAGCGGGTTCCGGAGCTGGCCGAGCTGTTGCTGGAGCAGGCGGCGGCGGTGAAAAGCGGCCCGCTGGCCGATTACCAGCCTGATGAGGAAGAACGCTATGCCTTCCGCATTGCTGCCTGGTTGCACGATTGCGGCAAGATCACCAGCCCCGAGTATGTGGTCGACAAGGCAACCAAGCTGGAGAGTCTGTACAACCGCATCCATGAGATACGTACCCGCTTCGAAGTGCTGCATCGTGATGCCCTGCTGTTGTACTGGCAGGGGCGCTGCGCCGGCAATAACGAGCATGAATTAGCCACGGAACTGGATCGCCGACATCGGGAGTTGCAGCGGGACTTCGCGGTTGTTGCCCTTGCCAATATCGGCAACGAGACCATGTCCGAAGAACGGGTGACTGCGCTGCGGCGGATCGGTGCGCAGACCTGGCAGCGGCATTTCGATAATCGCATCGGCTTGTCAGCCGAAGAGCTGTCGCGTATGGCTGGTATACCGGCGACCGCGCTGCCAGTCGATGAGCGATTGTTGGCTGATCGGGCCGAACATCTGATCGACTGGGGCGAACACAAGCCACCGGTACAACGGGATGATCCACGCAATATCTGGGGGTTCGACATGCAGCTGCCGGAGCACGCCTACAATCTGGGCGAATTGCATAATTTGAGCGTGCGAAGCGGCACTTTGACGGTCGAGGAGCGGTTCAAGGTCAACGAACATATCGTGCATACTCTGGTGATGCTCAGCACCTTGCCCTTTCCACGGGCCTTGCAGCAGGTGCCGGATATCGCTGCGAACCACCACGAGAAGCTTGATGGCAATGGTTATCCGCGGCGATTGCAGGCTCATCAATTGAGTATTCCCGCCCGCATCATGGCGATTGCCGATATCTTCGAGGCGCTGACCGCGGCGGATCGGCCATACAAGGCCGCCAAGGCGCTATCCGAATCAATCACCATCATGATGCGCATGGCCGGAGAAAGGCACATCGATGCGCGGTTGTTCGAGTTGTTTCTGTCCTCGGGTGCCTATCTGCAATACGCCAGACAATACCTGCAGCCGCAGCAGATCGACCACGTCGATATAGACGGCTGCCTGGCGCAGTTGCGTCTCTGGCAGGAACCGGAGGCCGCCGGTAATTGATCCGATGAGGTTGTCAGGTGGCTTGGTTGGTCAGTTGCCGGCTGCCAGATGAAACTGCACGCCTTCCGCCTCCAGCGGCCGCAGGCAGGACTCGCAGAAGGCCAGGGAATCGAGCAGTTGTCCGTGATTGGCGCCGGAGATTTCCCGTGGACGGTTGCGTTGCAGGTGGCCACTCAAGGCTTCGAGGGTGGTCATGCCGGTGCTGATGGGATACCACTCCATATCCTCGATACCCCACGCCAGCCCGGTTTCCGGATCCAGTGGCGCCGGGGCGGCAGCCTCGGCTCCCAGTAGCTGGGCCGCTTCCTGAAACTCCAGTGCGGTGAGGTCGACAAACTGGCTCAGCGGGGTGACGCCCAGCGCCCGGCAGAGTGTATCCAGCCCCTGCAGATGCTCCGCCAGTTGCTGCAGAACGGTGCTGTGAAGCTGGAAGTGACGCTGATCCAGGGTGGCGAGACGCAAGAGGGCTGACAAGGGGACTCTCCCGATAAACTGGTGATTCCAGGGCAGGCTAGCTTACCGGGACATCTTGCCAGCCGCCACCCAGGGCCCGATACAGATCCACCGTAGCCAGCAGCCAGGCTGCGTGCTGTTGTACCAGGTTATCCTGACTCTGGAAGTATGAGCGCTGGGTATCGAGCAGGTTCTGCAGGTCTATGGCGCCCGCCTTGTAACGGGCCTGGGCCAGCTCGAAGGCCAGTTCCGATTCCTCGGTCGCGGCTTGTTGCAGCTGGTATTGGTGACGGGTCTGCTGCAAGGCGCCCAATGCCGTATCGGCATCCACCAAGGCATCCAGAATCACGCGCTGATAGTCGATCAGAGCCTGCTGTTGGCTGGCTTCACTGATCTCGACCTGAGCGCGCAGGCGCCCGCCATTGAAAATCGGCTGGGTTAGCCCGGCTGCCAGACTCCAGGGGTTCAGCGGGTTATGGATCAGATCCGATAGCACCGAGCTTTGTGCACCGTAGCTGCCAGTCAACTGGATGCTGGGATAGAGCGCCGTGCGGGCCACGGTCAGGTCGGCATTGGCGGCCTGCAGACGTTGCTCGGTGGCGCGGATATCGGGGCGGCGACTGAGCAGCTCGGATGGCAGACCGGCGCCTGGTTCGGGCACCCTGATATCAACCAGATCGGGTAATTCGCCCAGCTGGAAGTCCGGCCCCTGGCCAAGCAGGAGCGCCAGGCTGTTGCGCAGCTGCAATGTCTGTTGCTCCAGTGCTGGCAGGTTGGCACGCAACTGGGCGACCAGCGCCCGCTGCTGGCTGACCGCCAGGCTGTCATCGGCGCCGTAGCGGTAGCGTGCCTCGACAATCGTCAGGACCCGCTCTGCGGCTGCCAGGTTTTCCCGTGACAGTTGCAGCCGTGACTGGTTCTCGACCAGCTGGAACCAGCTGCTGGCGACGCCTGCGTCGGTGCTGATGGCCAGCGCTTCGAGATCGTAGCGACTGGCATTCAGATTGGCGGTGGCAGCTTCGACGGCGGCGCGGTTGCGTCCCCAGAAGTCCACTTCGTAACTGGTGTTGAGGGTGGCGCCGAAACTGTTGTTGACGCTGCTGCTGCCACTTTGCGATTCGGAGCCACTGCGTCGTCCGCTGGCACTGCCATCCAGTTGCGGGAGCAAGGCCGCGCCACTCTGACGCAATTGCGCATCGGCTTGCAGTAAACGCGTTGCGGCGCTGGCCAGGTCCAGGTTGCCGGTGCGCGCCTGGGCCATGAGCAGGGAGAGCTGTGGGGCGTCATACAGGGTCCACCAGCGCGCTTCAGGCCAGAGCTGGGAGTCCGGCACCTGATTCCATTGGGCAGGCGCCTGCAGTCCGGTCTGCGGCAAGGGTGTGTTCAGGCTGCAGCCCGCCAGCAGTATGGCGAGCGCAAGGGGAAGAAAGTGTCTAGTCCGCACTGAGGGCCACCACTGGGTCAAGATGGGCTGCCTTGTGGGCAGGCATGAAACCGAAAATAAGACCGGTCGCGAAGGCGCAGCCAAACGCCAGCACAACGGGGCCGGCAGTGAACTGGATCGGCGTGCCGAAGGATTGCAGCATGGCGGCAAAGCTCAGACCGACTGCCACACCGATGGCGCCACCAATGGCCGAGACCACCATGGCTTCGACAATGAACTGCTGCAGAATATTGCGTGTGCGCGCCCCGGTGGCCATGCGGATGCCGATCTCCCGGGTGCGCTCGGAGACGTTCACCAGCATGATGTTCATCACACCGATACCGCCAACCAGCAGGGAAATGGCGGCGATCGAACCGAGCAGCACGGTAAAGGTATCCTGGGTGCTGGCGATGTTTTCCAGCAAGGAAGCCATGTTGCGGATCTGGAAGTCCTCAATCCCCGAATGGTTGGCCAGGACGGCTTGGCGCACCGCCTCCTGAGTGGCATCGGACAGCGCGAGATCGTCAATCAGCACGCTGATACTGCTCAGATGCCGTGAGCCGATCAGCCGGTTGCTGGCGGTATTCAGCGGTACGAAGACCACATCGTCCTGATCCTGTCCCCAGGGCGTGGCGCCTTTCTCCTGCATCACGCCAATGATCAGGAAGGGCACGTTGCGGATCAGCATGTATTGGCCGAGCGGATCGGCATCGCCATACAGGTTGGTGGCGACGGTGCGACCGATTACCGCGACGGCGGCGTAACGGCGGTTGTCCTCATCATTGATGAATACGCCGGAGGCCAGTGACCAGCTCTTGGCTTGCGGGTAGGCAGCCGTGGTGCCGGTGATCTGGGTCTGGGCGTCGGTGTTGCCGGCGCGCACGGTGGCACGGGTCTCGACTTCCGGTACCGCAGCGACCACGTTGTCCACCCGCGCTGCGACAATGGCGTCTTCGGGGGTCAGGGTGTTGGTGGTGCCGTCAGCCGAGCGCCGGGTATTGGGCGCGCCGGGGCGCACCAGCAGCAGATTGGTGCCCATGTCGCTGATGCGTTCGACCACATCCTGGCGTGCGCCATTGCCGACCGCCAGCATGACCACCACCGAGGCTACGCCAATGACAATACCGAGCAGGGTCAGCACGGTGCGGAACAGATTGGCCTGCAGCGCGCGCAAGGCCATGCGCACCGCTTCATTGATATCACCGAAAGCGGCCAGACCCTGTTTGGGGGCAGGGCGGGGCGGTGCCGCTTCCAGCTGCTGCGCGGGGCTGGGCTTGCGTCCGCTGTCATGAATGATGCGACCGTCGCGGATCTCGATCAGGCGGTCGGCATGGCTGGCGACCTCGCGATCGTGGGTGATGACGATAACGGTCTTGCCGCGGGCGTGCAGATCCTTGAGCAATTCGAGCACGTCGTGACCGCTTTTGCTGTCCAGTGCGCCGGTCGGCTCGTCGGCCAACAGAATACGCGCATCGTTCATCAGGGCGCGGGCAATGGACACGCGCTGCTGTTGGCCACCGGACAGTTGATTGGGACGGTTCTGCAGGCGTTCACCCAGGCCCAGTCCGGTGAGCAGTTCCTCGGCACGGGCATG
>JASJKW010000325.1:0-6535 GCA_037621305.1 Pseudomonas sp. | reverse complement strand
GGTGATCTGCACGTCATGCACGTGGGATTCACTCATGCCGGCACCGGTAATACGTACAAATTCGGGCTTGGTGCGCATTTCATCGATATTGGCGCAACCGGTATACCCCATGGCTGCACGCAGACCGCCCATCAACTGATGGATGATCGCTGCCAGAGCGCCCTTGTAGGGTACGCGGCCTTCGATACCTTCGGGCACCAGCTTCTCGGCACCACTGGAGGTGTCCTGGAAGTAACGGTCAGCTGAGCCGCCACCGGCGTTAGCCATGGCACCCAGGGAGCCCATGCCACGATAGGCCTTGTAGGAGCGACCCTGGTACAGTTCGATTTCACCCGGTGCCTCTTCGGTACCGGCGAACATCGAGCCCATCATCACTACCGAAGCACCAGCAGCAATAGCCTTGGCCAGATCGCCGGAGAAGCGAATGCCGCCATCCGCGATCAGTGGGACGCCAGTATCTTTCAGAGCTGCGGCCACGTCGGCAATCGCGGACATCTGCGGCACACCGACACCTGCAACAATGCGCGTGGTGCAAATGGAGCCGGGGCCAATACCCACCTTGACCGCATCAGCACCGGCAGCCACCAATGCCAGCGCTGCTGCGCCGGTGGCAATATTGCCGCCCACCACCTGGATCTGCGGATAGGTGTCCTTGACCCAGCGTACCCGGTCAACCACGCCTTTGGAGTGGCCATGGGCAGTATCGACGATGATCACGTCCACGCCGGCCTTGACCAATGCGGTGACCCGCTCTTCAGTTTCAGCACCGGTGCCCACGGCGGCGCCCACACGCAGGCGGCCATGCTCGTCCTTGCTGGACAGCGGATAGGCCTTGGCCTTTTCGATGTCGTTGACGGTCATCATGCCTTTCAGGCGGAAGGCATCGTCTACCACCAGCACCCGCTCGATACGGTGCTTGTGCAGCAGCTTGCGCACTTCGCCGGTGGAGGAACCTTCCTTGACCGTCACCAGACGTTCCTTGGGGGTCATGACATCACGTACACGGACGTCCAGACGGGTTTCAAAGCGGATATCCCGCGAGGTGACAATACCTACCAGATCGCCGTTGTACAGCACTGGCACGCCGGAAATGTTGTTCTGATGAGTGAGTTCGAACAGCTCGGCAACCGAGGCATCAGCCTCGATGGTGATCGGGTCCTTGACCACACCCGCCTCGAACTTCTTGACCTTGCGAACTTCATTGGCCTGTTGTTCGATGGTCATGTTCTTGTGGATGATGCCGATGCCACCTTCCTGCGCCATCGAAATGGCCAGGCGGGCTTCGGTCACGGTATCCATGGCGGCTGACACCAGCGGCATGCTCAGCTCGATCCCACGGGTCAGACGCGTGTTGAGACAGACATCCTTGGGCAGCACCTCGGAATAACCGGGCACCAGAAGGATGTCATCAAAAGTAAGGGCTTCTTGGCGAATACGCAGCATAGCGGGAGCTCCCGAGCGGGAAAAATGGAAGCGCGTCATTATACCCACACCGTCAGCACTACTCAATTGGAATCATCGAAGAGCCAAGGAATTATTCTGCCGGTCATGAACTGGTAAGATGCGCGCATGAACAATGATGACGCTATTTTTCAACGTTTAAGCACCGAACGCGATGTGCTCACTGTCAGCCAGCTTAACGCACGGGCACGCAGCCTGCTGGAGGAAGTCTTCCCGCGGGTATGGGTCGAGGGCGAGCTGTCCAACCTGGCACGCCCCTCCTCCGGTCATTTGTACTTCACTCTGAAAGACAGCGGAGCCCAGGTGCGTTGCGCGCTGTTCCGGCAGAATGCAGCCCGCATCAGACTCGATCTGCGCGACGGCTTGCTGGTGCAGGCACGCGGTCGGGTGAGTCTCTATGAAGGCCGCGGCGATTACCAGATGATCATCGACAGCCTCGAACCGGCCGGTGACGGTGCTCTGCGCCAGGCTTTCGAAGCACTCAAGGCGAAGCTGCAGGGCGAAGGACTCTTTGCAGCGGAACGTAAGCGTCCCCTGCCTTCGCACGCAACCCGTATCGGTGTGATCACCTCGCCCAGCGGCGCCGCGGTAAGGGACATCATCAGTGTATTCGGCCGCCGCGCGCCCTTCATCGAGCTGGTCATCAGCCCGACCGCCGTGCAGGGTCGCGAGGCAGCACCGCAAATCGTGCGAGCATTGGAACGCGCCGACCGCGCGGGCTTTGATGCGTTGATTCTGGCGCGTGGTGGCGGCTCCCTGGAAGACCTCTGGCCGTTCAACGAGGAGATGGTCGCCCGTGCCATCGCCGCCTGCCAGACACCCATCATCAGTGCTGTGGGCCACGAGACGGATGTCTCGATCAGTGACTTCGTTGCCGATCTTCGCGCACCCACCCCCTCGGCAGCAGCTGAGCTGCTGAGTCCTGACACCCAGGCGATGCTGGCCCAGCTGCAGCGCAGCCACCGGCAACTGCAGCAGTGCATGAAAGTACGTTTGGCCAGTGAACGCCTGCGCCTGGACAGCCTGCGCCGCCGCCTGCGTCATCCAGGTGAACGCCTGGCGCAACAGAGCCAGCATCTGGATGAGCTGGACATGCGTCTGCAGCGCGCGTGGCGCCATCGGTTGGAGCAACGTCAGCAGCAGCTGGTCAATTTGCGAGGACGACTCCAGCATCAACACCCAGAGCGCCTGTTACGGGTACTCCACGAACGCCTCGAACAGTTACGCCAGCGCCTGCCCCGCGCCATGAACCTGCAACTGCAACAGCGCCGACAGCGATTGGAGAGCACCGCCCAGGGCCTGCACCTGATCAGCCCGCTGGCCACGCTGGGGCGGGGCTATAGCATCCTGCTGGATCAGCATGGCAAGGCCATTCGCAGCCAGCAGGACACCAAGCCCGGTCAGCAACTGCAAGCGCGCCTCGCTGAAGGACAGCTGACACTGCGGGTGGAGTCAGAGCAGCCCCATACGTTGCCGTTGCTGGACTAGACTCTGCCGTTTCATCATGCAACGGATCGCCCACATCGTCACTGAAATGCCCACCGCTCTTTGTTAGGATGGGCCCGCGCTCCGCCTCGGGCGCCGCCATTCACCCATCATTCTGGATAGTCATGGAAGCGCAATACAACGACATCATCAATTGGCTGGAGAATTACCCCCAGCTATACACTCTCATCGCTCTCTGCTTGCTGGTCATCGGCGCCTGGCTTGCCAACTGGATCGTCAAACGCCTCCTGGTACGTGGTCTCGTTCGCCTCCTGCAGGCTACCCCGGTCGGCAAAGGTCAACTGTTGCATGACTCAAAAGTCATCTCTCGTCTGGCCAATATCGTCCCGGCGCTGATCCTGTCCGGCGGTATCGGCCTGATTCCGGGCCTGCCAGAAACCTTCATCATCATAGTACGCAACGTCTGCGGCGCTTTTATCATTCTCACTGTCGCGCTGGCCATCACCAACGCCCTGATGCTGGCCAATAGCGTTTATGAGCGACGTCCCAAGGCTCGCCACAAGCCGATCAAAGGCTACATCCAGCTGGCGAATATCGTTATCTATTCGATAGCTGCGATTCTCATCATTGCCACCCTGATCGACCGTTCACCGCTGATTCTGCTATCCGGGCTGGGTGCCATGGCGGCAGTACTGATGTTGATCTTCCAGGACACCTTGCTGTCACTGGTAGCCAGCGTGCAGATCAACTCCAACGATATCGTCCGGGTTGGCGACTGGGTGGAGATGCCCGCCTTGAGCGCAGATGGTGATGTCATCGATATCTCGCTGCACACCGTCAAGGTGCAGAACTGGGACAAGACCATCACCACCATCCCCACCAAGCGCCTGATCAGCGATCCATTCAAGAACTGGCGTGGCATGCAGGAGTCCGGGGGCCGGCGAATCAAGCGCAGCATCATGCTGGATCAGCAGAGCGTGCACTTTCTCGACAACGAAGAATGCCAGCACTTGCACCGTTTCCGCTTGCTGGATGACTATCTGAAGGAAAAGCAGGCCGATATTGACAAGTGGAACAAGCAGCTGCAGCAACAGGGCCAGGAGCCGGTGAATACCCGCAGGATCACCAATATCGGTACGTTCCGTGCCTATGTGGATCGCTATCTGCGCAGCCACCCAGGCATTCATCAGCAGATGACGCTGATGGTCCGCCAACTCAGCCCAACTGCCGATGGCCTGCCAATGGAGCTGTACTGTTTCACCAATACCGTGGCCTGGGTCGAATATGAAGGCATCCAGGGGGATATCTTCGATCACCTGCTGGCGATCCTGCCGGAATTCGGACTGCGTGTATTCCAGCACCCGAGCGGCAACGATCTGCGGCAGATGAACCTGCCACGCCAGGCCGAACCAGAGCCCGGCGTCAGTTCACTGGGCTGACCCTCATCGGCGCGCCTGCTCGGGCGCGCCGTATTCTGCTGTCAATCCCGTAAAATCCGTATTACCCAGCAATAAAATACCAATCAACTCTCACCTTTCGAACATATATTGCTTTTTCATAAGGCATATTGCGTATTAAGCGCGAAATACCTAAAGTTGAAGCATGAAAACACTTCACACACTGATCACCCTCCGACAGCATGCCTGTCTCTGTCTGGTAAGCCAGCGACTGCGTCACTGACGCCCCTCTTTCGCCTGCCCGATATTGCCGGCCCACAAGGCCACCCAGAATACAGAACAGGATTTTCGCCATGACCATGCTCACCAACCCGTCCAGCAAGTACCGTCCTTTCACTTCGATCGCCCTGCCCGACCGCACCTGGCCGGACAAGATCATCGATCGGGCACCGATCTGGCTGTCCACCGACCTGCGCGACGGCAACCAGTCGCTGATCGAACCGATGGATGCGGAAAAGAAGATGCGTTTCTTCAAGTGCCTGGTTGCCGTGGGCCTGAAGGAAATCGAAGTCGGCTTTCCGTCTGCTTCGCAGACCGATTTCGACTTCGTCCGGGAACTGATCGAAGGCGGCCATATTCCCGATGACGTCACCATCCAGGTACTGACCCAGGCCCGTGATGATCTGATCGAGCGCACTTTCGAGTCGGTCAAGGGCGCGAAACAGGCCATCGTGCATTACTACAATGCCTGCGCACCAGCCTTCCGCCGAATCGTCTTCGACCAGGACCAGGCCGGGGTGAAAGCCATTGCCGTGGCGGCAGGCAAGACCATCCGCCGGCTGGCAGAGGCCAGCCCTGAAACCCAGTGGCGCTTCGAGTACTCCCCTGAAGTATTCAGCTCGACCGAGACCGACTTTGCCGTGGACGTGTGCAACGCGGTGATCGGCGTGTTCGAGCCGACCCCCGACAACAAGTTGATCCTCAACCTGCCGGCGACCATCGAATGCGCCACGCCGAACAATTATGCCGACCAGATCGAGTGGTTCGGCCGGCATATTGATCGGCGTGACAGCGTACTGATCAGCGTGCATACCCATAACGACCGCGGCACCGGCGTAGCCGCCTCGGAGCTGGCGGTGATGGCCGGCGCCGATCGTGTGGAAGGCTGCCTGTTCGGCAATGGCGAGCGCACCGGCAACGTCTGCCTGGTCACCCTGGCACTGAACCTCTACACCCAGGGCGTGGACCCACAGCTGGACTTCTCGGACATCGATGCCGTGCGCAAGGTAGTCGAGGACTGCAACCAGCTGCCGGTACACCCGCGTCACCCCTATGCCGGTGACCTGGTACACACCGCCTTCTCCGGCTCGCACCAGGATGCGATTCGCAAGGGCTTTGCCCAGCAAGACCGGAACGGCGTCTGGGAAGTACCTTATCTGCCCATCGACCCGGCGGACATCGGTCGCAGCTACGAGGCGGTGATTCGGGTCAACAGCCAGTCCGGCAAGGGCGGCATCAGCTACCTGCTGGAGCAGGAGTACGGCATCAGCCTGCCGCGCCGTCTGCAGATCGAGTTCAGCCAGGTGGTACAGGGTGAGACCGACCGTCTGGGCCTGGAAATGACCGCCAGCCAGATCCATCAGCTGCTCGACCGCGAGTACCTGCAAGCCACCAGCCCGTACGCCCTGATCCGTCATCGCCTGCAGGAAGAGAATGGCACCAGCGCAGTGGATGTCGAGGTGCTCAACGCCGGCACCACCCAGCACTGGCGCGGCGTGGGCCGTGGCCCGTTGGAAGCACTGGTCGCCGGCTTGCCGGAAACCCTGGAGATCATTGATTACCACGAGCATGCAATCGGCTCGGGCAGCAACGCCAAGGCCGCTGCCTATATCGAAATCCGTCTGGACAATGGGCGTCCTCTGCACGGTATCGGTATTGATGAGAACCTGACCGCGGCCAGCTTCCGCGCCTTGTTCAGCGCCCTCAACCGGGCACGGCGTCAGGCCGAAGCCCAGGCTGCCTGAACAGCGGCGCACAGTCTTTAACCGCCGGCTTTGCGCTCCGCCGGCGGCAGGTTAGAATCAGCGCATGTCCATTCAACATGCGCTGCTTACCTCACTTCTGGAACGTCCCTCCTCCGGCTACGAGCTGGCCAACCGCTTCGATCACTCGATCGGCTATTTCTGGCAGGCAACCCATCAGCAGATCTACCGCGAACTGGGACGCATGAC
>JASJKW010000324.1:0-4254 GCA_037621305.1 Pseudomonas sp. | reverse complement strand
CGTGATCTGGAGAAACTGGATCGTGGTCTGGGCGGTATCAAGGACATGGGCGGCCTGCCTGATGCTCTGTTCGTCATCGACGTTGAGCACGAGCGCATTGCTATCACCGAAGCCAACAAGCTGGGTATCCCGGTTATCGGCATCGTTGATACCAACAGCAGCCCTGACGGTATCGATTACGTGATCCCGGGTAACGATGACGCCATTCGCGCCATCAAGCTGTACGCCGGCGCAATGGCTGATGCCGTACTGCGTGGCAAGAACAGTGGCGGTGTCGACGAGTTCGTCGAGGAAGCTGCGCCTGCGTCCGAGGCCTCCGAAGGCTGAGCAGGGATCGGCGTGGTTTGATGCCGTATTAAAAAAGGGGGCCATGCCCCCTTTTTGCACTATGTTGAATGCAACATTTTGAAAGCAACATGATGAAGCTGCCCAGTTGATCGGGTAGCTGCCAATCAAGCAAGTCAGAGGAAAAGTTCATGTCACAGATTACTGCAGCCATGGTCAAGGAACTGCGTGAGCGTACCGGCCAGGGCATGATGGATTGCAAAAAGGCACTTGCCGCAGCGGGTGGAGATATCGAGAAAGCCATCGACGACATGCGCGCCGCCGGCTCGATCAAAGCTGCCAAGAAGGCTGGCAACATCGCCGCCGAAGGTTCCATCGCCGTTAAAGTGGCTGACGACAACAAGTCTGCTCTCATCATTGAAGTCAACTCCCAGACCGACTTCCTGGCTCTGCAGGACGACTTCAAAGGCTTCGTCAGCGACAGCCTGGAAAAAGGTTTTGCGGCTGGCTACACCGACGCTGCGCCGCTGATCGCGGATCAGGAAACTGCCCGTGAAGCGCTGGTTGCCAAGTGTGGCGAGAACGTCAACATCCGTCGTCTGACCCGCGTTGAAAGCGATGTGGTCGGCGCCTACCTGCACGGCCACCGCATCGGTGTTCTGGTTGCTCTGAAAGGCGGCGACGCTGAGCTGGCACGTGATATCGCCATGCACGTTGCGGCCAGCAACCCGCAGTTTGTCGATCCTTCCCAGGTTTCCCCTGAGGTGGTCGAGAAAGAGAAAGAAATCTTCCTGGCACTGAACGCTGAGAAGATTGCCGGCAAGCCAGAGAATATCGTTGAGAACATGGTCAAAGGCCGTATCAACAAGTTCCTGGCAGAAGCCAGCCTGGTCGAGCAGGCCTTCGTCAAGAATCCGGACGTCAAGGTCGGTGAACTGGCGAAGAAGGCCGGTGCTGAAATCGTTTCTTTCATCCGCTTTGAAGTGGGTGAGGGCATCGAGCGCGCCGAGGTCGACTTTGCTGCTGAAGTGGCTGCTCAGATTGCTGCCTCCAAGCAGTAATAGCGCGGCGTGATCAGCGCTCTGCAGACTCCCTGCGCGGAGTCTGCAATCAGGCAATACCGGAAGGCTTCCCGCGCAGGCGTGAAGCCTTCTTTTTAAGAAATACTGAACAAGTCGCTATCCAGATTGTCTGGGTGTGACTTGTTGAGTGTTTCACCAGCCACAGCAGGAGAGTGATTAATGGCCCAGGTACCTAGCAGCCGTCAGCCCAAGTACAAGCGAATCCTTCTCAAACTCAGCGGAGAGGCCCTGATGGGTACCGAAGACTTCGGTATCGATCCCAAGGTGCTCGACCGTATGGCGCTGGAAATTGGCCAGCTGATTGGCATCGGCGTACAAGTGGGATTGGTCATTGGTGGCGGAAACCTGTTCCGCGGCGCTGCGCTCAGCGCTGCTGGTATGGACCGGGTTACCGGAGATCACATGGGCATGCTTGCCACCGTGATGAACGGACTGGCCATGCGCGATTCTCTGGAGCGTTCCAATATTCAGACTCGCGTGATGTCGGCGATTACCATGGAAGGCGTGACCGAGCACTATGACCGCCGCAAAGCCATGCGCTATCTGGCTGGTGGCGACGTGGTAATATTCACCGCTGGCACGGGTAATCCCTTTTTCACCACGGACACCGCCGCCTGTCTGCGCGGTATCGAGGTGGATGCGGATGTGGTGTTGAAGGCCACCAAGGTCGACGGCGTCTACGATCGTGATCCGATGAAGGATCCCAATGCCGAACGTTTTGACAAGCTCAGCTATGACCAGGTTCTGGATCTCAAGCTGGGCGTGATGGATCTGACAGCCATTTGTCTGATCCGCGATCACCATATGCCCTTGCGGGTATTCAACATGAACAAACCTGGCGCGCTGCTCAATGCAGTGGTGGGAAGCGCCGAGGGAACATTGATCGAGGGCTGAGTCATGATCAACGAAATCAAGAAAGAAGCGCAGGAGCGCATGAAGAAGTCTGCCGATTCGCTGGGCAGCGCCTTCGCCAAGATCCGTACCGGCCGGGCACACCCGAGCATTCTGGACAGCGTCATGGTGTCCTACTACGGTTCCGACACACCGCTGCGTCAGGTTGCCAACGTTACCGTTGAAGACTCGCGTACTCTGGCCTTGAGCGTGTTTGACAAGAGCATGATTCAGGCTGTCGAGAAGGCCATCATGACCTCGGATCTGGGTCTGAACCCGGCGACCGCCGGGACCACCATTCGTGTCCCCATGCCAGCGTTGACCGAAGAGACGCGCAAGGGTTACACCAAGCAGGCGCGATCCGAGGCCGAAAACGCCCGTGTTGCCGTGCGCAACATCCGTCGCGACGCCCTGGGTCAGCTGAAGGATCTGCAGAAGGAAAAGGAAATCAGTGAAGACGACGAGCGTCGTGCCGCGGATGAAGTGCAGAAGCTGACCGACAAGTATATTGCCGAGATCGACAAGGCACTGGAAACCAAGGAAACGGACCTGATGGCGGTTTGATGTCGGGGAAAGGCGAGGAGAGACTTTTGTTCAGTACACCAGCAGATCTCGAATCATGAATGACCAAGCCGCAACCCGGTCCGTCCCGCGCCATGTTGCCATCATCATGGATGGCAACAACCGCTGGGCACGCAAACGTTTTCTGCCTGGGGTCGCGGGGCACAAGGCCGGTGTGGACGCGGTGCGTGCGGTCATCGAAGTGTGTGCCCGCGAAGGTGTGGAGGTGCTGACACTATTCGCCTTCTCGAGCGAAAACTGGGCACGACCGGAAGCCGAGGTCGGTGCCTTGATGGAGCTGTTTCTGCTGGCCCTGCACCGGGAGGTGCGTAAGCTGCGGGACAATGATATACGCCTGAATATCATTGGCGATCGCAGTCGCTTTGCGCCCAAGCTGCAGCAGGCAATGCTGGACGCCGAGGCGCTGACCGCCGAATGCGGTGGTCTGCAGTTGCTGGTCGCTGCCAACTACGGCGGGCAATGGGATGTCACCCAGGCAGCCCGTGCCCTGGCGCAGGAGGCTACCGATGGTCTGATTGATCCAGGCACCATCACCGCCGAGGATATTACGGCGCGTCTCTCTACTGCTGGCCTGCCGCTGCCTGATCTGTGCATACGTACCGGCGGCGAGCGGCGCATCAGCAATTTCCTGCTCTGGCAGTTGGCCTACGCTGAGCTGTATTTTTCCGACCTTTTCTGGCCTGATTTCAAACATGACGCCATGCGTGAGGCGCTCGCCGATTTTGCCTGCCGCCAACGGCGCTTTGGCAAAACCAGCGAACAAGTAGCAGCGGAGTCCTGATGCTCAAGCAACGTATTCTTACCGGTGTCATTCTGGCGCCTCTGGTCATTGCCGGCTTCGTGCTGCTGGACCATCTGTGGTTCGCCGTCATGATAGGTTTCATCGTCACGCTGGGTGCCTGGGAATGGGCGCGGCTGGCTGGCGAAGCCACCCAGAAGGGAAGGGTGGTCTACGCACTGGCTGTGGCGCTGTTGCTGGTGGGCTTGTACCGTGACGTCTGGCCACCCCATTTCGTGCTGGCTCCGGCGCTGGGCTGGTGGTTGCTGGCAACCAGCATGATCATCCGTTACCCCAATGGCCGTGGACTGTGGACCGGCTCGTTGATTGCTCAGCTGTTCGGCCTGCTGGTGCTGCTGCCGGCCTGGTATGGTCTGGTGTGGCTGCGGGCTCTGGATGGCGGTTTATGGCTGATTCTTGCGGTGGTGGTCATGGTCTGGGCGGCAGACATCGGCGCTTATTTTGCCGGCAAGACCTTCGGCCGCAACAAGTTGCTGCCGGCTGTCAGCCCGGGCAAGACCATCGAAGGCTTGCTCGGTGGTGTGGTGTTTACTCAGGTGCTTGCCATTGCGGCGATGCTGTACCTGGGCTGGTCGCTGCAGTCAGTGCTGATCGGTATGCTCGGCACCTTGATAG